>NZ_JBSWXD010000071.1:0-32503 GCF_056160425.1 Micromonospora sp. ABR4_055 | reverse complement strand
AAAAAACAACGCAGATTTTTTTTTTGGGCCTTCCTTTTGGGGGTCTTTTTTTTCTTTTGGGGGGTGTTCTCCTGTGGCCCCCCCCCCCCCCCCCCCCCCCTCTTCCCCCCCCCCCCGGTGCGGCGCCCGGCGATGGGCCGGTTCTGTCACGAGGCCGCCGCCGCCGATCCGGTCCGCGGCGTGATCTACCTGACCGAGGACGAGAGCAACGGCTGCTTCTACCGGTTCCGGCCGGACACCTGGGGCGACCTGTCCACCGGCACCCTCGAGGTGCTGGTGGCCGGCAGCGGTACCAGCGGGCCGGTCAGTTGGGCCCGGGTGCCGGACCCGGACGGCGGCCCGATCGCCACCCGCTTCCAGGTATCCGGCGCGAAACGGTTCAACGGCGGGGAAGGATGCCACTACGCCGACGGCGTCTGCTGGTTCACCACCAAGGGCGACAACCGGGTCTGGGCGTACGACGCGGTCGCCCAGCGGATCGACCTGGCCTACGACGACTCGCTGATCTCCGGCACCCCGCCGCTGACCGGCGTCGACAACATCGTCGGTACGCCGGGCGGTGACCTGTACGTCGCCGAGGACGGCGGCAACATGGAGATCTGCCTGATCACCCCGGACGAGCGGATCGCGCCGTTTCTGCGGATCAGCGGCCAGTCGTCGTCGGAAATCTGCGGTCCGGCGTTCTCCCCTGACGGCGGCCGGCTGTACTTCTCGTCGCAGCGCGGCACCTCGGGTGCGTCCTCCGGCGGCATCACCTACGAGGTACGCGGCCCGTTCCGCTCCTGACCTACGCGGCGGCGGAACGCATGACTCGGCCGTCGCCCGGGTAGTCACTCGGTCCATGAACACTGACACCGACGACGACCCGTTCACCGGCTCACCACCACCGGGCGCCGCCACCACGGGTCAGGCGGAAGCCGAAGCGGAGCGGATCGAATCGCGCGCCGGCCACCTGCTGCCGGAGGAGGAGGCGGCCGGCAGCGACGACCCGGTGCGTCAGGCCGCCGCCATCCTGGACGACTCCGACCGGCGCGAGCAGCCGCGTCCGCAGCCGGGCAGCGAGCCGCCCGGCTGACCCCGACGGCACCCGGCCGGCCCGGTGCGTCCGGCCGGGCCCCCGATCGGATAACGTCGGGCGCATGTCGCCCAACGGGTACCCCTGGCCGATCGAGACCACCCGGCTGGACAACGGCCTACGGGTCGTCGTCAGCCCTGACCCCAGCGCACCGGTGGTCGCGGTCAATCTCTGGTACGACGTGGGTTCGCGTCACGAGCCCGCCGGCCGGACCGGATTCGCCCACCTCTTCGAACACCTGATGTTCGAGGGATCGGTCAACGTCGCCAAGACCGAGCACATGAAGCTGGTGCAGGGCGCGGGTGGCTCGCTCAACGCCACCACCAACCCGGACCGGACCAACTACTTCGAGACCGTCCCCGCCGAGCACCTGGCCCTCGCACTCTGGCTGGAAGCCGACCGGATGGGCGGCCTGGTGCCGGCGCTGACCCAGGAGACGTTGGACAACCAGCGCGAGGTGGTCAAGAACGAGCGGCGGCAGCGCTACGACAACGTGCCGTACGGCGACGCCTGGCTGCGGCTGCTGCCCCTGCTCTACCCGCCGGGGCACCCGTACCACCACGCCACGATCGGCTCGATGGACGACCTGAACGCCGCCGACCTGGCCACCTTCCAGGCGTTCCACGAGATGTACTACGCGCCGAACAACGCGGTGCTGACCGTGGTCGGCGACACCGACGACGACGAGGTGTTCAGCCTGGCCGACAAGTACTTCGGCGGGATCGCCGCGCGGCCCGACATCCCACCGGCGCCGGACGGGCGTACGCCGGCACCGCTGGCCGGCCCGGTCACCGAGACGGTCACCACCGACGTGCCGGCAGCCCGGCACTACTTCACCTACCGCACCCATCCGTTCGGGACCTCGGCCTACGACGCGGCGACCGTGCTCGGCACAGTGCTGGGCAGTGGCCGGGGCAGCCGGCTCTACCAACGGCTGGCCGACGGTGCCCGGATCGCGCAGCCCGACTACCTGGGCGCGTACGGCGTCGACCTGGCGCACGCGCCGGCGCCGCTGATCATCACCGCGACCGCCCAGCCGACGGTGACCGCCGAGCGGCTCGCCGACGGCCTGTCCGAGGTGCTCGACGAGGTGGCCCGCGACGGCGTCACCGAGGCTGAGGTCGACCGGGCCAAGGCACTGCTCACCACCGGTTGGTGGCGTCAGGTCGCCAGCTTCGAGGGCCGGGCCGACACCCTCGGCCGCTACGCCACCCAGTTCGGCGACCCGGCCCGCGCCGGGGAGCGGCTGCCGGGCTGGCTGGCGGTCACCGCCGAGGCGGTCAACGACGAGGCCGCACACCTGTTGCGGCCGGACAACCGGGTCCAGCTCAGCTACCTGCCGGAGGGCGACCAGTGACGATCATCGCGCAGCGTCCCGGACCGGGCGCCGCCCGGCCGTACCGTTTCCCGGACGTGGTCCGGCGCAGCGTGGCCGGTGGCGAGATCGTCGCCGCCCACCTGCCCGGCCACCGACTGGCGGTGGCGACCCTGCTGCTGGACGCCGGTGCCAGCCGGGAACCGGTCGGCCGGGAAGGGCTGGCCGGAGTTCTCGCCAAGGCACTCGAAGAGGGCACCGAGACCCGGGACTCGGCCGCGTACGCCCTGGTCCTGGAAAGTCTCGGCACCGAGTTGTCGATCTCCGTCGACTGGGACTCGTTCCGGGTGGGCGTGCAGGTCAGCACCGACCGGCTCGGCGCGGCCGTCGAGCTGCTCACCGAGGCGGTCCGGACCCCCCGGCTGGATCCGTCCGATGTCGAGCGGGTCCGCGACGACGAGGCGACCGCGCTGCGGATGTACTGGGCCAACCCGGGGCCGCGGGCGGAAGCCGCGCTGCGCGCCGACCTGTTCGGTGCCGACCAGCGGCACGGCCGGCCGATGAGCGGCGACCCCGAATCGGTGGCGGCGGTGACCGTGGCGGACGTCGTCGACTTCCACAGTGCGTGGTTCACCCGGCCCGGCACCCTGCTGGTCGCCGGCGATCTGGACCTGATCGACCTGGACGCGCTCGGCGTGGCCGCCTTCGCCGGGGCGACCGGCTCGCCGTCACAGCCCGGACCACCGTTGCCGGTCACCTTGCGGGACCATCGGCGGATCATCCTGGTCGACCGGCCGGGCGCGGTGCAGTCCACGTTGCGGCTCGGCCACCCGGCACCGCACCGGGCCCACCCCGACTACGTGCCGATGACCCTGGCCAGCACCGTCCTCGGTGGAGCCTTCACGTCGCGGCTCAACCACCTGATCCGTGAGGTACGCGGCTACACGTACGGCATCCGGTCGGACTTCGGGATGTCCCGCCGGTTCGGGCGCTTCGCGGTCAGCTCCAGTGTGCAGACCGGGGTCACCGCGCCCGCCCTGATCGACTCGGTCGGTGAGGTGTCCCGTACCCAGGCCGACGGGGTGACCGAGGGGGAGCTGGCGGTGGCCCGGTCGTGGCGGGCCGGTCAGCTCTCGGTCGAGCTGCAGACCCCGCCGGCCATCGCCAGCGCACTGGGGACCCTGGTCGTGCACGGGCTGCCCGACGACTACCACGCCCGGCTGCGCGACGAGCTGCTGTCGGCGACGGTCGAGCAGGTCTCCGCCGCCGCCGCCACCCACCTGCAGGCCGAAGGGCTGACCCTGGTGGTCGAGGGTGACGCGGCGAAGATCCGCGACGAACTGACCGCCTCCGGCCTGGGGGAGCTGCACGACGCCGACTGATCCGCACCGGGCCAGGGGTGTCGTCGCCGGGCCCGGGGTGTCGGGCTCAGCGGCGTTGCAGCAGGCGCAGGGTGCGGAGCGGGTGCGGTCCGCTGGAACCCTACGCGCCGCTGCGGTTCGATCCGCCCCGCCAGGGCCGCCAGGTCCGCGTCGCCTGTCTGGTATGTCCGGTTAGGCGGTTAACGTGTTGGCTTCCCTGCGGTAGTGTCCTACGGTTGCCGGATGATCACTCCTGCGCAGCGCGACGGAGCCGTGACTGTCACGGCTCCGATCGTCGTGCGCACCTTCGCGCCGAGTGCCGTCGCGCCGGGCGTCCTCGTGTCCGGCGTCGCTGGTCGGCCGGGCCTGCCGCGCCCTACCGGCCGGGCGCCTCCGGAGCGCCGTCGCACCATCACGACGACGGCCACCAGGGGCGAAGCGGATCAGCTTCGGCCCTTTTCTGTTGCGAGGAGACCCGATGAGCACCGAACTGCACGGCACCCGCGGCACCGAATGGATCGAACAGGTACGGGTGCAACTGGCCGACCAGTTGGACACGCACCGGGCCCAGCTGACCGAGCTCACCGCCGACACCGGCGACCCGGGTGAAGCGCACACCCGGGCCGCGCTGGTCGTCGCCGCCCGGCGCGGCTACGACCAGACCGTCGAGGCGTTGAACCGGATCGCCGAGGGTCGTTACGGCCGCTGCGACCGGTGCGGCGGCGAAATTCTCCGGGAACGGCTGGAGATTCTGCCGCACGCCCGGTACTGCGTGCCCTGCACGCGCTGACCGCCGCCTTGCCCGCCTACCGCCTCGCGGTCGGTAGGCGGGCAAATACATTCGAACCCACGGCGGTGTGTCGTCCGTTGTACCCGGGTGTCCGCAATGTGCCGCAGAGAGGCGAGCGCTGATGCCCCAGCTCCACACGTCGGTGATGATCCGCTACGCGACCTACACCGACACCCCGCAAGTGGCCAAGACACTGGTGGAGGCATTTCTGGACACCCCCGAGTCGTCCTGGCTGATCCCGGACCCGGTCGCCCGTCGGCAGGTGTACCAGCGGTTCTGTCCGGCGTTGATCGACTACGGGCTGCGCCAGGGCAGCATCTACCGGACCGAGGACTACAGTGCGGTGGCGGTTTGGCGCCCGTGCAGCCTGATCCTGCCGAACCCGGTGGAGTACGAGCAGCTGCTCGACGACACCTGCGGTGAATACGCGTACCGGTTCCGGTTGCTGGACAACGCACTCGCCGAACGACACCCGGTGGGCGAGCACCACTACCTGGCGTACCTCGGGGTCACCCCGGACCGGCAGGGCAACGGCCTCGGTACGGCGTTGCTGAACCACCGGCACGCCATCTTCGACACCGCCGGCAGCGCCGCCTACGTGGTGGCCAGCAGCCCCGGCGCCCGAGATCTGTACGCCCGGCTCGGCTACCGGCTCACCGCCACGGCTCCGTTCCACCTGCCCGACGGCGGCCCGCTGCTCTGGCCGATGTGGCGCCAGCCGCAGCTGGCCCGCCGGTACCTGAACTGATCGCGTGTACCTGAACTGACTGCGCGGGGGTACGCCGACGGGTCGGAAGGTGACGCCGGACAACTCGGTTCCGTCCCGGCCCGGCCCGTCGGTAACCTTCGCAGCATGAGGATCGGGGTTGTGACATGAGGATCGGAATAGTCGGCGCGACCGGGCAGGTCGGTGGCGTCATGCGGCAGGTGCTGGAGCAGCGGGCGGTGCCCGTAGACGAGTTGCGGCTGTTCGCCTCGGCCCGCTCGGCCGGTCGGACCCTGCCGTGGCGCGGCAGCGGGATCGTCGTCGAGGACGCCGCCACCGCCGACTACCGCGGCTTGGACATCGCCCTCTTCTCGGCCGGCAAGGCCACGTCGAAGGAGCTGGCGCCACGGGTCGCGGCGGCCGGTGCCGTGGTGGTCGACAACTCGTCGGCCTGGCGGATGGATCCGGACGTACCGCTGGTGGTCGCCGAGGTCAACCCGCAGGCGGCTGCCGACCGCGCGAAGGGCATCATCGCCAACCCGAACTGCACCACGATGGCGGCGATGCCGGTGCTGCGCCCGCTGCACGAGGAGGCCGGCCTGGTCAGCCTGGTCGTCTCGACCTACCAGGCGGTCTCCGGCGCTGGTCTGGCCGGTGTCGCCGAGCTGGACGAGCAGGTCCGCAAGGTCGCCGAAGGGGCGGCGGCGCTCACCTTCGCCGGCGGCGCGGTGGAGTTCCCGGCGCCCCGGTCGTTCGCCGCGCCGATCGCGTTCAACGTGCTGCCGCTGGCCGGTTCGATCGTCGACGACGGCTCCGACGAGACCGACGAGGAGCAGAAGCTGCGCAACGAGAGCCGCAAGATCCTCGGCATCCCCGAGCTGCGGGTGAGCGGGACCTGCGTCCGGGTGCCGGTGTT
Organism: Micromonospora sp. ABR4_055; assembly: GCF_056160425.1. Lineage (NCBI taxonomy): Bacteria > Bacillati > Actinomycetota > Actinomycetes > Micromonosporales > Micromonosporaceae > Micromonospora > Micromonospora sp. ABR4_055. The sequence continues at coordinate 26,340 of NZ_JBSWXD010000071.1, read as the reverse complement.
CACCGGCCACTCGCTGCAGATCAATGCCCGGTTCGCCCGGCCGATCGACCCGCGACGGGCGGCTGAGCTGCTGGCTGACGCGCCCGGTGTGGCGCTGTCCGACGTGCCGACGCCGCTGCAGGCCGCCGGCCAGGACCCGACGTACGTCGGCCGGATCCGGGTCGACGAAACTGTCGAGCACGGCTTGGCGCTGTTCTGCGCCAACGACAACCTGCGTAAGGGCGCAGCCCTCAACGCGGTGCAGATCGCCGAGCTGCTGATCGCTGCGGCGGCCTGAGCCCGGCACCGCAACAGTCAGCACCGCAACAGTTACCGCCGCAACGCCGGGCGGGTCGTCGTCAGTCGGCGGCGACCCGTTCGGCGAGCAGCATCGCGGCGTCGTCGCTGATCTGACCGCCGGCGTGCCGCTGCAGCTCGGCGACGACGCGGTCCAGCACCTCCTGCCGGTCCGGCAGCTCCAGGCACGCGGTCACCCGGTCCGAGGCGAGGAACTCGCCGCGTCCGTTGCGGGCCTCCACCAACCCGTCGGTGTAGAGCAGCAGCCGGTCCCCGACCTGCCAGGGTCGGGTCACCCGGAGCGGCTCCGGCGCGTGGCGGCGCAGCCCCAACGGCGGGTGCCGGTCACCGGGCTCCAGGATCTCCAGCGTCCCGGTGGCGGGACGCAGTGCCGGTGCCGGATGGCCACAGTTGATCACGGTCAGCGTGTCGTCGGTGAGCTGCACCAGGGCGGCGGTGACGAACTGCGCCGGCTGGCCGGTACCCACTCCGTCGCGGTACACCGCCTGGTCCAGATCGGCGGCGACGGCGGACAGTTCCGGCTGTACGAAGGCGGACTGTCGGAAGGCACCCATCACGGTGGCCGACATCTGGACCGCCTGCAGGCCCTTGCCGCACGCGTCCCCGATGATGATCCTGGTCCCGTACGGGCTGTCCACGACGGCGAACAGGTCACCGCCGACGTTGGCTGCCTCGGACGCGGACAGGTACCGGGCGACCAGGGCGACATCGCCCAGCTGCGGCGGCGGTGCGCGTAGCACCGCCCGCTGCGCAACCTCGGCGATCTCGGTCATCCGGCGCAGCCGGGCCTCCCGCAGGTTCCGGGACCGGGCCACGTAGATCGACACGATGCCGACCGCGAAGACGACACTGCTGCGCAGCAGATGGTCCAGGCTACCGAACATGCCGCTGGGCAGCCCGGCGACCAACGCGACGAAGCAGGCGACTGCGGTGACCAGTGCGGTCCGTCGGGTCTTCTCGACGGCGGCGGCGAGCAGCGGGGCCAGCGACAGGAATCCGAGCACGACCGCGCTGGTCTGGGTCAGCACGTCGATGACGGTGATGACCGCGATCAGCGCCAACGCCAGCGGCATTCCACGCCAGCGTTCCGTGCGGTGCAGCAACGACCGGTCGGCCGGGTGCGGCACCCGCGAATCCGGCGAAAGAGGCTTACGCCAGCTGACCCGGCGTGCCCACACGGCGTGCTCCCTACCCGGCCTGCCCGCCCGTGCACCTCGTGCCGGCGCAGCCGTTTCGACCTGCGAGCGTAGCCGATTCCACCGACCGGGGGAGGGCGCTGGTTTTTCGTTCCCGACCCCGGGTACCCCGAAGACGGCGCCGACACCGAGAGGAGTGCGTGATGACGACCGTCGGAGAGTTCATGACGGCCCGCCCGTTCACCATGGACGCCAGCGACATGTTGACGGCGGCGGCGCGGCAGATGCGGGACGCCGACATCGGCGACATCATCGTCACCAACGGGAGCGATATCCGAGGAATCGTGACCGACCGGGACATCACGGTCCGGGCGGTGGCATCCGAGATGGATCCGTCGATGACCCAGCTCAGCCAGATCATCACCGAGGACGTCGTGGTGGTGTCGCCGTACGACGACGCCGTCGCGGCCGCCGAGCTGATGCGGACCTACTCGGTACGGCGACTGCCGGTGGTCGACGACGGCCGCCTGGTCGGCGTGGTCTCCATGGGTGACCTCGCCGTCGAGTGGGAACCGGATTCGGTGCTGGCCGACATCAGCACCGACGACCCGAACAACTGACCACCGGACCGCTGCCGCGCCCACCGGGCCGGCTGGCGGCGCCGGAAACCCTCTGGTGGGTGTCCCCGACAGGTCTGCCCGGTCTCCCCGGCGCCCGGGTCCGGCAGACACGGGGACACCCGTTTGCGCCCACCCACCCAGATCGGAGTGCAGCATGAAGCGACCACGGATCGTCATCGCGGGTGCCGGCTTCGCCGGCTACCAGGCTGCCCGTACCCTGTCCCGGCTGGCCCGGGGGTCCGCCGAGATCGTCCTGATCAACCCGACCGACTACTTCCTGTACGTGCCGCTGCTGCCCGAGGTCGCCTCGGGTGTGCTGGAGCCCCGCCGGGTCACCGTCTCGCTGCCGGACACCCTGCCCGGCGTACGGGTGGTGCTCGGCGAGATCGACCAGATCGACCTGCCGGGCCGGCGGATCTGTTATGTCGACGGTGAGGGCGACCGGGCCGAGCTGAGTTACGACCGGCTGATCGTCTCCATCGGCAGTGTCAACAAGCTGCTGCCGATCCCCGGCGCCAACGAGCACGCGCACGGCTTCCGGACCCTGCCGGAGGCGCTCTACCTGCGCGACCACCTCACCCGGCAGATCGAACTCGCCGACTTCAGTGACGATTCGGCCGAGCGGGCCGCCCGATGCACCTTCGTCGTGGTCGGGGCCGGATACACCGGAACCGAGGTCGCGGCGCACTGTGTGACCGCCACCGACCTGCTGGTCCGCCGGCATCCCCGGCTGGCCGGCCAGCAGGTGCGCTGGCTGCTGCTCGACCTGGCCGACCGGGTGCTGCCCGAGCTGGACCAGCGGATGTCGGTCACCGCGCAGAAGGTCCTCGACGCGCGGGGCGTCGAGACCCGGTTCGGCACCTCGGTCCGCGAGGCGACCAGCGACGGGGTGCACCTGTCCGACGGGGAGTTCATCCCGACCCGGTCGCTGATCTGGTGTGTCGGGGTGCGCCCCGATCCGGTGGTGGACGATCTGGGACTGACCACTCTGAAGGGCCGGCTGGTGGTCGACGAGTTCCTCGCCGTACCGCAGCATCCGGAGGTGTACGCGTGCGGTGACGCCGCCGCGGTGCCCGACCCGAACCGGCCGGGCGAGGTCACCCCGATGACCGCTCAGCATGCCGTCCGGCAGGGCAAGCTGGCCGCGCAGAACGTCGCCGCGTCGTACGGGCACGGTTCGTTCCGCCCGTACCGGCACAAGGATCTGGGGTTCGTGGTGGACCTCGGCGGCGCGCAGGCGGCGGCGAATCCGCTGCACGTGCCGATCTCCGGCCCGCTGGCCAAGGCGGTGACCCGGGGCTACCACCTGGCGTCGATCCCGGGCAACCGGATCCGGGTGGCGGCCGACTGGACGTTGGAGTCGCTGCTGTCGCGCCAGGGTGTGCAGCTCGGTCTGGTGCCGCCGTCGGCGGTGCCGCTGGACACCGCGTCGCCGGAGCTGGTGCACCCGGTCGGCCGCTGATCCGGTACGGGGCTGTCAGCCGAACCGTAGGTGGGGTCGGGGGTGGGCCGCGGCCTCCGCGACGACGTGTCCGGCCAACTCGCGGTCGATGCCGTGCCGGTGCAGTTCGCCGGTCAGTGCGGCCAGCCAGGTCTGCTGGTTCACGAGGTGGTCACCTCCTGCAGGATCGTGTCGACACCGGTGGCGAAGGACCGCCAGTCGGCGATGGTCTGGCGCAGCCGCTGCGCACCGGACTCGGCCAGCCGGTAGTACTTGCGGGCCGGGCCGCTGCTGCCGGCGCGCCACCGGGCGTCGACCAGGCCGGTCCGTTGCAGCCGGAGCAGTACGGGATAGAGCGTGCCGCCCTTGATCGGCCCGAGCCCGGCCGCCTGCAGCGACTGGGCCAGCTCGTAGCCGTACGACTCGTGCCGGTGCAGCGCCGCGAGCACGCAGAGGTCGAGCACCCCGCGCAGCCACTGGCCCCGCCGTTCCTGATCCACGGCCAGATAGATAGCAGCGCTATCTAGATAGCGCTGCTATCTATCCCCGGTCCGCTGTTTCGTACAGTGCCGTTTCCGGTGCGCCGCTGTTTCCGTGCCGGGCCGGCGGGTACCCGATCGACAGTGGCGACCCGTCGGAGAGGGAGACAATGATGGACATCGGCATCATCGGCGCCGGCAACGTCGGCTCGGCCCTGGCCCGGCGGCTGACCGAGGTCGGTCACCAGGTGACGATCTCTGCGTCCAGCCCGGATTCGCCGCGGCTGGCCGAGGCCACCGCCGGCACCGGGGTGACCGCCGGTGACGCGGCCCAGGCCGCCGACGCCGAGCTGGTCGTACTGGCGGTGCCGTTCACCGATATCGGTGACACGCTCACCGGGCCGGTCGCCGACGCGCTGGCCGGCAGCACCGTGATCGACGTGACCAACCCGCTCGGTCCGGACCACATGTCGCTGCGGATCGGGCACGACACATCCGCCGCCGAGCAGGTCGCCGCGATGGTTCCGGCGGCCAACGTGGTGAAGGCGTTCAACACCGTGCTCGCCCCGAACCACGCCCGGCCGGTGCTCGGCGGCGTACGGCAGTCGGTGCCGGTCGCCGGCGACGACCTGGCCGCCAAGAAGACCGTCCAGGAACTCGGCACCCAGCTGGGCTTCGACACGGTCGACGCCGGCCCGCTGTCCAGCGCCCGCTACCTGGAGCCGGTCGCCGCGCTGCTCATCCAGGTCGCCTACGGCGGCGGTGCCGGTCCGACGGTCGGTTTCGCGCTCGCCCGCGACTGACTGCGGCTTCGCCCTCGGGTCGGGAAACGCGCCACCCTGGCCGTATGGTGGACGGGTGTCGTGCGTGCCGTGTCCGGCAGGACGGACGCATCCGTTTAAACCCGAGGAGTTCTAGTGACCGTCACTCTGACCGCCGACAGCGCCGGATCGGTCAGCGACTTCAAGGTCGCCGACCTGTCCCTGGCGACCTTCGGTCGCAAGGAGATCGAGCTCGCCGAGCACGAGATGCCCGGGCTGATGGCACTGCGCCGTGAGTACGCCGCCCAGCAGCCGTTCAAGGGCCGCAAGATCGCCGGATCGCTGCACATGACTGTGCAGACGGCGGTGCTGATCGAGACGTTGACCGCGCTCGGGGCCGACGTGCGCTGGGTCTCCTGCAACATCTTCTCCACCCAGGACCAGGCCGCCGCGGCGGTCGTCGTGGGCCCGAACGGCACGGTCGACAACCCGCAGGGTGTCGCGGTGTACGCCTGGAAGGGTGAGACGCTCGACGAGTACTGGTGGTGCACCGAGCAGATGCTCACCTGGCCGGACGGCAGCGGACCGGACTCGATCGTCGACGACGGCGGCGACGTGACCCTGCTGATCCACCTCGGCAAGCAGTTCGAGGAGGCCGGCGCGGTGCCCTCCACCTCGGAAACCGACTCGGTCGAGTACGGCATCATCCTGGAGACGCTGCGCCGCTCGCTGGCCGCGAACCCGACCAAGTACACCGAGATGGCCAAGCCGATCATCGGGGTCTCCGAGGAGACCACCACCGGTGTGAACCGCCTCTACGAGCTGGCCCGCGAGGGCAACCTGCTCTTCCCGGCGATCAACGTCAACGACTCGGTCACCAAGAGCAAGTTCGACAACAAGTACGGCATCCGCCACTCGCTGGTCGACGGGATCAACCGGGGCACCGACGTGATGATCGCCGGCAAGCTCGCGGTGATCTGCGGCTACGGCGACGTCGGCAAGGGTGCCGTGGAGTCGCTGCGCGGCCAGGGGGCCCGGATCGTGGTGACCGAGATCGACCCGATCTGTGCGCTGCAGGCGGCGATGGACGGTCTCGACGTGGTGACCCTGGACGACGTCGTCGAGCGGGGTGACATCTTCATCACCACCACCGGTAACAAGGACATCATCCTGGCCGACCACATGGCGAGGATGAAGCACAACGCGATCGTCGGCAACGTCGGGCACTTCGACAACGAGATCGACATGGCCGGCCTGGCGAAGCTGCCGGGGATCGAGAAGGTCAACGTCAAGCCGCAGGTGGACGAGTGGCGTTTCCCGGACGGCCACTCGGTGATCGTGCTCTCCGAGGGGCGGCTGCTGAACCTCGGCAACGCGACCGGTCACCCGAGCTTCGTGATGTCGACGTCGTTCTCCAACCAGGTCATCGCCCAGGTTGAGCTGTACGCCAAGATCGGCGAGTACGGCAAGCAGGTGTACGTGCTGCCCAAGCACCTCGACGAGAAGGTGGCCCGGCTGCACCTGGACGCGTTCGGCGCCAAGCTGACCGTGCTCACCAAGGCCCAGGCGGACTACATCGGCGTCGACGTGGCCGGCCCGTACAAGCCGGAGCACTACCGCTACTGACCCACGGCCGTCGGAGCGCACCGCGAAACGGTGTGCTCCGACGGCGTACTCAGGCGGCCAGGCCGAGGGCCTCGGCGGCGGCCCGGCCATTGGCGTGACTCGCACCGTAGGTGGTGACGAAGGCACGCACCCCGGCCGGGCGCCAGGCCGATGGCCAGCCCATCTCCACCACCGCGACCGGGTGCCGGGCGGCCAGCCGTTCGATCAGGTCACCGGCACCGGGCACCCGGTGCAGGTGCCGGCCGACCAGCACCAACGGCCGGCCGTCGGCGGCCGTCGCGACCTGCTCGGCGGTCACCTCGGCCGGTGCCACCCGCAGCTGCCGGGCGTGGCCGAGGTGCGGTCCGAGGCCCCACGGCACCCGACCCTCGGCGATCGTCGAGCCGGCGGTCAGCTGCACCACCAGTGCGTCGGCCAGCCCGTCGAGGGTGCCTTCCACCCGGACGGCGCGGCGGGCGGCGGCGTACCCCAGGTCGGCCGGGCCGGCGGTTCCATCCGCCGCCGGCCGGACCACGGCGGCCAGCGCGGTCACCCGGTCGGCCGCCTGCTCGACCCGGCCGACCGGCAGTGTCCCGTCGCCGATCGCGGCGACGATGCCCGCCGCGACCCGTTCGACCAGTGCGTGGTCGACGCGGGCGCCGATGCAGAGCAGGTCGGCACCGGCGGCCAGGGCGGCGACCGCCGCCGGCACGATCCCACCGGCGGCCAGCGTGGCGCCGCGCATCTCCAGCGCGTCGGTGACGATCACCCCGGCGAAGCCGTACTCGTCGCGGAGCAGGCCGGTCAGCGCGGCCCGGCTGAAGGTGGCCGGCGCGTCGCCGGTCAACGCCGGGACCCGGATGTGCGCGGTCATGATCGCCGGGGTGCCGGCTTCGACCACGGCGGCGAACGGCGGCAGGTCCCGCCGGCGCAGCACCGCCATCGGTACGTCGACAGTGGGCAGTTCGAGGTGCGAGTCGGTGACCGTGGCGCCGTGGCCGGGGAAGTGCTTGGCGCAGCCGGCGACCCCGGCGTCGGCCAGCCCGGCGACGGCCGCCGCCGCGTGCGTGGCGACCAGCGCCGGATCGGCCCCGAACGACCGGGTGCCGATGATCGGGTTGTCGTCGGCGGTGTTCACGTCGACGGTCGGTGCCAGATCGAGGTTCGCCCCGCAGGTGGCGAGCTCGTCGCCGATCGCCCGGTAGACCTGCCGGGTCAGCGCCGGGTCGTCGACCGCGCCGAGCGCCGCGTTGCCGGGGTACGGGCTGCCGGTGGCGTGCGCCAGCCGGGTCACGTCGCCGCCCTCCTCGTCGATGGCGACCAGCACGTCGGCCCGGGCGGCCCGCAGCGCGTCGGTGGCGGCCCGCAACTGCCCGGGTCGGTCCACGTTGCCGCCGAACAGGGTGTGTCCGGCGAGCCCGTCGCCGACCAGGTCCACCGCCCACTGCGGGACGGTGGTGCCGGGGTAGGCGGCGAGCAGGGTGCGCAGCGCCAGTCGCCGCAGAGCCTGGTCGTTCGGCATGTTCTCCCCCTCCGTGGCGTCTCCGCGGTCCGAGTGACGCACCGGGGAGGCACTGTTCGTTGCCGGTGAGTGCCGGGTCGTCCGACCGCCGAGGGTGTCACCGGCGACTACGCTACGGCTACTTCCGTTGCGGATGCCAAGATAATAGTTAACTTTCCTAAATGCTAGAGGACGACCACATGGGTTCCCCGCGCCTGCCCGGCACACCCCGGCTGCTGCGAGCGCTCAACGACCGGGCGGCGCTGGAGCTGCTCATCGCCCGCGGACCACTCACCCGGGCGCAACTCGGCGAGCTGACCGGACTGTCCAAAGTGACGGCGTCGCAGCTGGTCGAGCGACTGGAAGGGCGCGGGCTGGTCACCCGGGTCGGCGAGCAGGCCGGAGGCCGGGGCCCCAACGCCCAGCTGTACGCCGTACAGCCGGCCAGCGCGCACGTCGTCGGAGTCGACGTCGGACCGGACCGGGTGGTGGCCGCCTGCGCCGACATCACCGGATCGGTGATCGGCCGGGTCGAACAGTCCACCAGGGACACCGACGACCCGGTCGGTGTGGTGCACAACGCGGTCGTGCAGGCCGCCAGCAGCGCCGAGACCCAGCTGGCCAGCGTACGGCGGGTGGTGCTGGGCACCCCCGGCCTGGTCGACCCGGCCAACGGCGACATCACCTTCGCGTACAACCTGCCGCGCTGGCACCGCGGCCTGCTCGCCGCCCTGCGCGAGGACCTGGACACCACCGTCGTGTTCGAAAACGACGTCAACCTCGCCGCAGTCGCCGAGGCACACGCCGGCGCCGCCCGCGACGTGCCCGACTTCGTGCTGGTCTGGGCCGGCGTCGGGGTCGGCCTGGCGATCATGCTCGGCGGCCGGCTGCACCACGGCAGCACCGGCGCGGCCGGTGAGATCGGCTACCTGCCGGTGCCCGGCGCACCGATCCCGCGCGACGTCTCCCGCCGCGCCAAGCCGGCCTTCCAGCAGCTCGCCGGTGCCGACGCGGTCCGGGCGGTGGCCCGCGAACACGGGTTCCGGGCGGCCAGCGCGGGCGACGCGGTGCGGGCCGCGATCGCCGCCGGCACCCGGGGCGGGCCGTTGCTCGACGAGCTGGCCCGCCGGCTCGCGCTCGGCGTCGCCAGCAGCTGCGTGGTGCTCGACCCGCCGCTGGTCGTGCTGACCGGCGAGGTCGGCCAGGCCGGTGGCAGCGCCCTGGCCGAACGGGTGCAGCACGAAGTCGCCGCGATCACCCTGGTCGCCCCCCGGGTCGTGGTCACCGAGCTGACCGAGGAGCCGGTGCTGCAGGGTGCCCTGCGGACCGCCCTCGACGCCGCCCGCGACGAGGTCTTCGGATCCACCGTGGCCTGACCCCGGGGACACCCGTCGGGTGGTGCCGGCCACCCCGGCACGGCCAGGTGGGGCGGCACCACCCACGGCGTGATTGGATGGTCCGGTGCCTACCGTTGCTGACGACCTGGTGATCGAGCTCGACTCAGTGGGCGTGACCCGCTCCGGCACGGCCCTGCTGCAGGACATCACCCTGCGGGTGCAGCCCGACCAGCGGTGGGTGGTGCTCGGCCCGAACGGTGCCGGCAAGACCACCCTGCTCAGCCTCGCCGCCGGCCGGCTGCACCCGACGACCGGCACCGTCCGGGTCCTCGACGAGCAGTTGGGGCGCACCGACCTGGCGGAGCTGCGGACCCGGATCGGGCTGACCACCGCCGCGCTCGCCGAGCGGATCCCCGGCACCGAGCGGGTGCTCGACGTGGTGCTGACCGCCGCCTGGTCGGTGGTCGGCCGGTGGCGGGAGCGCTACGACGAGCTCGACGTGGGCCGGGCGCAGGAGCTGCTCGGCCAGTTCGGCGTGGCCGGGCTGGCGCAGCGCGAGTACGGGACCCTCTCCGAAGGCGAACGCAAGCGGGTGCAGATCGCCCGGGCGCTGATGACCGATCCGGAGCTGCTGCTGCTCGACGAGCCGGCGGCCGGGCTCGACCTCGGTGCCCGCGAGGAGCTGGTCGGCCGGCTCGGGGTCCTCGCCCAGGACCCGGATTCCCCGGCGTTGATGCTCGTCACCCACCACGTGGAGGAGATCCCGCCGGGCTTCACCCACGCCCTGCTGCTGCGCGGCGGCACCGTCGTCGCGGCCGGCGAGTTGGCGGCCGCGATCACCGGCGAACACCTGTCGGAGACGTTCGGTGTGCAGCTGGTCGTCGAGCGGGCGGGCCAGCGGTTCACCGCCCGGGCCGGCTGAGCGGAGGACGTGGTGACAGCGCCGCGGATCGCGGTGGTGGGCAGCGCGAACATGGACCTGGTCGCGACCGCGCCGAGACTGCCGTCGCCGGGGGAGACCCTGCTCGGCACCGACTTCGTCACGGTGCCCGGCGGCAAGGGCGCCAACCAGGCGATCGCGGCGGCCCGCGCCGGTGGCGACTGCGTGTTCCTCGGCGCGGTCGGCTCGGACGCGTTCGGCGTCACCCTGACCGGCCGGATCGCCCGGTCCGGGGTGGACACGAGCCAGCTGCGGGTGGTGTACGGGCCGTCCGGCGTCGCGGTCGTGATGGTCAACGCGGCCGGCGAGAACGCGATCGTCGTCACCCCGGGCGCCAACGCGGCGTTCCGTGGGCTCACCGAGCCGGAGCTGGCGGCGGTGCGCGACGCCGACGTGCTGGTGGCGCAGTTGGAGATCCCGCTGGAGACGGTGCTGGCCGCCGCGGCGGCGGCTCGCGGTGCGGGCACCAGGGTGATCCTCAACGCCGCCCCGGCGCGCGAGCTGCCGGCCGAACTGCTCGACGCGGTGGATCTGCTGGTGGTCAACGATGCCGAGGCGCGGGCGGTCGTCGGCGCCGGGCGGGAGGACCCGGCGGCGCTGCTGACGGTGGTCCGTCGGGCGGTGCTCACCCTGGGTGCCGAGGGTGCCTGGTTCGCCGACCGCGACGGTACGGTGCACCACGTGCCGGCCTTCCCGGTCGAGACGGTGGACTCCACCGCCGCCGGTGACGCGTTCACCGGCGCGCTCGCGGTCGCCTGGGGCGAGGGGCGGGACCTGGTGTCCGCGGTCCGGTGGGCGTCGGCGGCCGGTGCGGCCTGCGTACGCCGGTTGGGGGCCTCGGTGTCGTTGCCGCAGCGCGCCGAGATCGACGCCCTGGCCGGCTGACCGCCCGCCCGCCCGGCCACGCCTGGTCGGTCTACCAACAGACCGCTGATCACGAACCGCCGGTGCCGGGTGGCGCGGATGCGGGATCATCGAGACATGCGAGTCATTCTCAACCTGCTCTGGCTCATCTTCGGCGGCGGCATCGTGCTCGGCCTCGGGTACGCGGTGGCAGCCCTCGTCTGCTTCGTGCTGATCGTCACGATCCCGTTCGGGGTGGCGTCGCTGCGGTTGGCCTACTACTCCCTCTGGCCGTTCGGCCGGACGCTGGTCGCGAAGCCGGGGGCGGGGATCGGCTCCGGGCTGGCGAACATCCTCTGGGTGGTGCTGGCCGGCTGGTGGCTGGCGCTCACCCACATCGTCACCGGCGTGACGCTCTGTCTGACGATCATCGGCATTCCGTTCGGCATCGCCAACTTCAAGCTGGTGCCGGCGGCGTTCTGGCCGCTGGGCCGGGAGGTCGTCGACGTCGAGGACCTGCGTCGACCGGTGCTGGTCCACGCCTGACCCAGCCGGCCAGCGAGTCCCTGCCCGGTGCCGGTCAGGCGATCGGCACCGGCGCTGACCCGCACTGATCAGTCGGCTTCGCCGGCCGGACCGCTGCGTCCGGCGAGTCGTTCGTAGCGCTGCCGGGCAGCCTGCGCGGTGCCCAGGCCGAGCCCGAAGGCGATCGCCTGCCAGGTGAGTCCCCGGCTCCGGGCGGCCTCCAGCAGGCCCAGTTCGACGGCGTCGAGGTCGGCGCGGACCGGGGCGACCAGGGTCAGTGCCGCGATCAGGTCGCTGACGTCCAGCTCCGGCTCGTCCGGGTCGGCCTTGGCGCCGCCACTGGCCAGGCTGAGTGCCAGCCGTACCGCCTCGTACGGGTCGACCACCTGCGGGTGCAGATGGCGGTGCCGCCGCGCGGTGGTGTCGGCGTGCCGCTCAGCGATCCGGAGCAGGGCAGCGTGCCGGCGGTGCGCCCGCGACTGCGCCGCGTCGGGCGGGGTGAACAGGTCGTCGGTGGTCACAGTGTCGACTCAAGCACGCCAACGCACCGATGTCAACTCAACGTTTTCAACAGAACGTTTAGCAATCGTGTTGCTCCGGTCAGGGGGTCGGGCGGCCGGTCAGGACCCGGGGACCGGACGGTGTGATGGCGACGGTGTGTTCGGAGTGGGCGGTACGGGAGCCGTCAGCGGAGCGGATCGTCCAGCCGTCCTCGTCGTACCTGATCTTGTTGGTGGAGTGGCAGAACCAGGGCTCGATCGCGATGGTCAGGCCGGGGTCGAGCCGCATACCACGGCCGGCGCGGCCGGTGTTGGCGACGTGCGGGTCCTCGTGCATCGTGCGGCCGATGCCGTGACCGCCGAACTCGCCGTTGACGCCGTAGCCGTACGAACCGGCGACGTCGCCGATCGCGGCGCAGACGTCGCCGAGCCGGCCGCCGGGCTGGGCGGCGGCGATCGCCGCCGCGAGGGCGACCTCGGTCGCCTCGATCAGCCGCAGATCGGCCGGATCGGGGGTGCCGACGATGACGGAGACCGCGGAGTCGGCCACCCAGCCGTCGATGCCGACCGCCATGTCGATGCTGAGCAGGTCACCGTCGCGCAGCACGTAGTCGTGCGGGAGGCCGTGCAGCACCGCGTCGTTGACCGACAGGCACAGCACGTTGCGGAACGGACCGCGGCCGAACGACGGGGCGTAGTCCCAGTAGCAGGACTCGGCGCCGCGTTCGGCGATCCGCCGCCGGGCGTGGTGTTCGATGTCCATCAGGTTGACGCCGACTGCGGCGACACCGCTCAGCTCGGCGAGCAGTTCGCCGACGAACTGGCCGGTGATCGCCATCCGGTCGATCTCCTGGGCGGACTTGAGCTCGATCACGACAGACTCCCTCTCCCTCTGTGGTATTTTTATACCACGCCGAATCGAGGGCGCTCCGGAGGGCTATCCTGCTGGGCATGGTTCGCCAACCACTCACCGCCGAACAGATCGCCGCAGGCCAGCGACTCGGCGCCGCGCTGCGGGTCGCGCGGGCCGGCCGCAGCCTCGTCGAGGTGGCGCTGGCGGCCGGGATCTCCCCCGAGACGCTGCGCAAGATCGAAGCGGGCCGGCTTCCGGCACCGGCGTTCGGCACCGTGGTCCGGCTCAGCCAGGCCCTCGACGTCCCCCTCGGTGACCTGGCCGACGTCTGGCTGGCCGAGATGCCCGTCCGCCAGGCGTCCTAGCGCTGGCCTGGCGCTCACTCACCCGACGGCAGGGCCTCGTCCTCACCGAGCCGGTCCGCTCCCCGGCGGCGCAACATCCGCAGACCTGGGATGCCGGCCACCGCCAACTTCAGGTCCCGGGTCACCTCCAGCAGGTCGTGGATGTCCGGCCCGACCCGGTCCAGGGTGGCCAGGATCGGCAGCACGTCGGCCTTGAGGTGCTGGGTCAGCCGGGGCAGCTCGTCGACCAGCCGGACCGCCGCGTCCACCTCGTCCTCGCTCAACTGCTCGACGAAGTGCCGGGCCATCGGGGCACCCCGGCGCAGCGCCGGCTCGTACTCGCCGATCAGCTCGACCGACCGGTCGGCGATCTCCTCGCTGCGCCCCACCACCCGACTGGCCCCCACCGCTACCCGGTCGGCATCGGTGAGCAGCGTCTGCGCGGCGGCCGCCACCCGGGTCGCGGCCGCCACCGCGTCGGTCGCCGCCGTGGCGATCGCCTCCACCCGTAGCGTCGCCTCCTCCGCCTCCGCGACCACCCGCTCACTGCGGTCGAGCAGCACCTCGACCCGGTCGACCACGGTGCCGACCCGTTGCACCAGAGCCTCGATCTCATCCAGTACGGCGAACGCGCGCGACGGCACGGCGGCGTACTCGGAGGTGAGCCGGCCCATCCAGGTCGCCACCTCACCGGCCTGGCCGGTGGCCCGTCCGGCCGCGCCGGTCACCGCACCGGCGACCTGCCCGACGGTGGATCTGGTCAGTGCGATGAGACTCGCCGGAGACGGCAGCGGGAGCGGCATCTCCCTATTGTGCGGTGCGCCGGCCACCACCGCTGGCGCGCCGGTCGGCACCGCCGGGCGTGGGCCGGGGTAGCGCCCGGCGGGCCGGAGCGGCCCGGACCGGAGCAGGCGCTTGCGACGCCAGTGCGGCCTCGACCGCACGGCGCAGCGCGCGATGGATGCGTCCCACCCGCAGCGCGTCCCGGTCGGACACCAGCAGCACCGGAGCGCCCCGTACGTCGGCCCAGAGTTCGAGCAGGTGCGCGCCCCGGTCGTAGGAGTCGTCGAGCAGCCCGAGCAGCAGGTCCGCGATCGGGATGATGACCAGCCCGACCAGGATCGATCCGCCGATCAGCGCGATGGTGACGGTCGGCGAGGCGTCGATGGTCAGCGCGGTGACCAGGCCGAGGAGCGCGGTCGCCACCGGGGCCAGGAAGGCGACGCCGACCATGCCCCGGCCGGCCAGGGCGCTCCACGAGCGGGCACCCCGCCGCTGCCAGATCCGGTGCACCTGGGTGAGCGGATGTCGGTGCTGGTCCACCCGGATCTCTGTGGAGGTGATCCGTACGGATTTGTCATCGTAGTAGGTGGTCATCCGCCTGCCCTCCCTCACGTTGTGGATCACGTTACCCACTCTCCGGTGTTCCCCGTAGGCTGTCCCAGAACGCGACGTCGATGGGGAGGTCCGCCGTGCCGGAGTTGGTGCTGGTCGAGGTCGAGCAGGGGATTGCCACCATCCGGCTGGCCCGGCCGCCGATGAACGCGCTCAACGCGGCGGTGCAGGAGGAGTTGCGCGAGGCCGCGCGTACCGTCGCCGACGACGAGCGGGTGCGCGCCGTCGTGGTCTACGGCGGTGAGAAGGTCTTCGCCGCCGGGGCCGACATCAAAGAGATGGCCGACATGTCGTACGTGGACATGGCGGCCCGCGCGGCGCAGCTGTCCAGCGCGTTCGACGCGGTCGCCCGGATCCCGAAACCGGTGGTCGCCGCGATCACCGGCTACGCCCTCGGCGGCGGCTGTGAGCTGGCCCTGGCCTGCGACTGGCGGGTGGTCGCCGAGGACGCCAAACTCGGCCAGCCGGAGATCAAGCTGGGGGTCATCCCCGGTGCCGGCGGCACCCAGCGGTTGGCTCGGCTGGTCGGCCCGGCCCGCGCCAAGGACATCATCCTGTCCGGACGGATGGTCGCCGCCGCCGAGGCCGAGCGGATCGGCCTGGCCGACCGCGTCGTCCCGGCCGACCAGGTGTACATGGCGGCACTCGACATGGTGCGACCGTTCGTCACCGGCCCGGCCCAGGCTGTCAGGGCGGCCAAGCTGGCCATCGACGGGGGCCTGGAGATGGACCTCGCCTCCGGCCTGGCCTGGGAGAGCCAGCTGTTCGCCGGCCTGTTCGCCACCGACGACCGCACCGAGGGGATGGCGGCGTTCGTCGCCAAGCGCAAGCCCGACTTCACCGGTCGCTAGCCCGTACCGGCCCTCGACCGACCCCTCCGCCGTACCCCGACCGGCTTGGTGTCGGCGGTGCCGGACGCGCGTGGGTGCCGGGCTAAGTGACTGAGCGGTAACCTGCTCGGGGGTGCGCCGGCCGGGCGGGCCCGGGGCGACGGGAGGCATCGACGATGGTGGAACGGATCGAGGGACACGGCGGGACGTTGGCACTGGCCGCCGCGCAGGCGTACGGCGTACGTGAGCTGTTCACCCTCTCCGGTGGCCACATCTTCCCGCTGTACGACGCCGCGCACGCCGCCGACTTCCCGATCTACGACGTACGGCACGAGCAGACCGCCGTCTTCGCCGCCGAGGCGGTGGCGAAACTGCAGCGCCGCCCCGGGCTCGCCGCACTCACCGCGGGCCCCGGCGTCACCAACGGCATCTCCGGTCTGACCAGCGCCTTCTTCAACGCCGCGCCGGTGTTGGTGCTCGGTGGCCGGGCACCGGCGTTCCGCTGGGGGTCGGGCAGCCTGCAGGAGATCGACCACGTACCGCTGGTCGCCCCGGTCACCAAGCACGCCGCCACGGTCGCCGCGACGGACGACGTACCGGCCGCGGTCGGTGCCGCGCTGTCCGCCGCGCTCGCCCCGCACCGCGGCCCGGCCTTTCTCGACCTGCCGCTGGAGGTGATCTTCTCGACCGCCGAGGTGACCGCGCCGACCGCCGCCGCGGTGCCGGTGGTCGAGCCCGACCCGGACGAGGTCGCCCGCGCGGCCCGGCTGATCGCCGCCGCCGACCGTCCGGTGATCGTCGCCGGCTCCGACGTGTACGCCGGGGACGCCGTCGCGGCGTTGCGGGAGGCCGCCGAGGCGCTGCAGGTGCCGGTCTTCACCAACGGCATGGGGCGTGGGTCGCTGCCGCCGGGGCACCCGCTGGCCTTCGCGAAGGCGCGGCGGGTCGCGTTCGGCCGGGCCGACGTGGTGGTCGTGATCGGCACCCCGCTGGACTTCCGGCTCAGTTTCGGTGACTTCGGCACCGCCCAGGTGGTGCACGTCGTCGACGCGCCGGGCCAGCGGGCGACCCACGTGCAGCCGGCCGTTTCGCCCGCCGGTGACCTGCGGCTGATCCTGTCCGCGTTCGCCGACCACACCGGCGACCGGGCCGACCACACCGGCTGGCTGGCCGACCTGCGCGCCGCCGAGGAGCAGGCCCGGGCGCGGGACGCGGCCGAGCTCGCCGCCGGGTCCGACCCGATCCGCCCGTCGCGGATCTACGGCGAGCTGCGGGCGGTGCTCGACCCGGACGCCGTGACCATCGGCGACGGTGGTGACTTCGTCTCGTACGCCGGCCGTTACCTGGAGCCGTCGGTGCCGGGCAGCTGGCTCGACCCCGGCCCGTACGGCTGCCTGGGCACCGGGATGGGCTACGCGATGGGTGCTCGGCTCACCTACCCGGACCGGCAGGTCTGCGTGCTGATGGGCGACGGTGCAGCCGGCTTCTCGCTGATGGACGTCGAGTCGCTGGCCCGGCAGAAGTTGCCGGTGGTGATCGTGGTCGGTAACAACGGCATCTGGGGGCTGGAGAAGCACCCGATGCGCGCCATGTACGGCTACGATGTCGCCGCCGACCTGCAGCCGGGGCTGCGCTACGACGAGATAGTCGGGGCGCTGGGCGGCGCGGGGGAGACGGTGACCAAGGCCGGCGACATCGGTCCGGCGCTGCGCCGGGCCTTCGACGCCGGGGTGCCGTACCTGGTCAATGTGGTGACCGACCCGGAGGACGCCTATCCGCGTTCGTCGAACCTGGCCTGACCCCTGGTCGGAGTTGGCCTGAGCGCTGGTCGGACCTGGCTCTGAGAGGTCGCCGACCCCGGTCTGGTCGGCAAATGCTTGGCGGAATGTCGGTCCTGTCGTTCATTGTGGGTCTGCAGACAAACGACAGGAGTGAGGATGTCGCACGCGATCTGGGCCGAGGGCCTGGTCAAGCGGTTCGGCGCGACGACCGCGTTGGCCGGGGTGGATCTCGCGGTCCGTACCGGCACCGTGTTCGGCCTGCTCGGTCCGAACGGTGCCGGCAAGACGACTGCGGTTCGGGTGCTCGCGACCCTGCTGCGGCCGGACGCCGGGCACGCCCGGGTACTGGGCTTCGATGTGGTCGGCCGGGCTCACCAGGTCCGTCAGTCGATCGGACTGACCGGGCAGTACGCCTCGGTCGACGAGACGCTGACCGGCGTGGAAAACCTGATCATGATCGGTCGGTTGCTGGGGTCGTCCCGGCGGGACGCGCGCTCCCGTGCCCGGCAACTGCTGGCCGAGTTCCAACTCACCGACGCCGCCGATCGCGCGGCCAAGACCTATTCGGGCGGTATGCGCCGCCGGCTCGACCTGGCGGCCAGCCTGGTGGGACGGCCACAGGTGCTGTTCCTCGACGAACCGACCACCGGGCTGGACCCGCGCAGCCGCAACGAGCTGTGGGAGCTGGTCCGTGGGCTGGTCGCCGGTGGCGTGACGGTGCTGCTCACCACCCAGTACCTGGAGGAGGCCGACCAGCTGGCCGACGAGTTGGCCGTGGTCGACCACGGTCGGGTGATCGCCGGCGGTACGCCGGAGGAGCTGAAGGCCAAGACCGGTGCCCAGGTCCTCGCGGTGCGCCCGACCGATCCGAAACAGTTGCCGACGGTGCTGACCGCGCTGCGGGAGCTGTCCGGCAACGAGCCGTCGTTGGCTCAGACCACGGTGACGGTGAGCACCGCCGATGCGGACCTGCTGCCGGCGGTGGTCCGCCGACTCGACGAGTCCGGGGTGAAGGTGGGTGAGCTGGCGTTGCGCAGCTCAAGCCTGGACGAGGTCTTCCTGTCGCTCACCGGCCACCGGGCCGATCCGGGCTCCGGCGGATCGCCGACCGGCACCGGTTCTGCGACCGGCCCCGGCGGCTCGGAGACCGGCTCCGGCGAGCGCCCGACACCGGCGACCGGGCCGGCCGGTACGGGAGCACAGCCGACCGCCGACACCATGGAGGGAATCCGTTGACCGCCACCACCGCCACCACGTCCGAGCTGTCCGGGCGGCACCAGTGGGTCAGCCCGGTGGCCGGGCTGCGGCACACCCGCACCCTGGCCTGGCGGAGCCTGGTGCAGATCAAGCACAATCCATTGGAGCTGCTCGATCTCAGCGTCCAGCCGCTGATGTTCCTGCTGCTGTTCACTTACGTGTTCGGCGGCGCGATCGCCGGCACGCCGGGGGACTATCTGACCTTCGCGTTGCCGGGAATCATCGTGCAGAACGCCCTTTTCGCGACGATGACCACGGGGTTCGGGCTGAACACCGACCTCACCAAGGGGGTGTTCGACCGGTTGCGGTCGTTGCCGATCGCCCGGTGGGCGCCGCTGGCCGGGCGGATCCTGGCGGACACCGTCAAGCAGGCCTGGTCGGTGCTGCTGCTGCTGGGTGTCGGGATGATCCTCGGCTACCGGGTCGAAGGTGGTCCGGTCGGCCTGCTCGGCGCGTTCGCGCTGATCCTGGCCTTCACCCTGGCCGCGTCGTGGATCTCGGTGCTGGTCGGGGTGATGGTCAGCGAGCCGGAGAAGGTGCAGATCTTCGGCTTCATGGTGATCTTTCCGCTGACCTTCACCAGTAACGCATTCGTGCCGACCGAGACTATGCCGGGCTGGCTTCAGGCCTGGGTCGAGGTCAACCCGGTGACGATCCTCGCCGACGGCCTGCGTGGCCTGCTCAGTGGCGCGCCCGCCGCCGGACCGGTCGGCTTCTCGCTGCTCTGGGCAGCCGGCATCGCGGCGGTGTTCGCGCCGCTGGCGCTCGCCCGGTTCAAGCGCCGGGTCTGACCTGACCACCCTCCGGGCGGGCCGCTCGGGTTGCCCGGGTCAGGCGCCTGACTCGGGCCGGCGGTCCTCCCGGGGGTCTGCGGCGTCCCGGCGGCGCAGGTCGTCCTCCCGGCGGCGCAGGTCCTCCTCCCACCGTTCGAAGAGCTCGCGATCCTGCTTCGACCTTTCGGCGTCGAGCGCGCGCAGGAACTCGGGATCGTCGTCGGGGGCCGTCGGACGGTTGCGCGGTGGCGGGGTACCGGTCGGTCTGGGGACGCCGCCGAGCGGTGACGGGCTGCCGAAGCCGGGCCGGCGGCTGAGGAACCAGGCGGCCGGCCCGAGGAGTGGGATGACGATGATGACCGGCACCCAGAGCAGGCGCGGCAGGGCGCGGACGTCACCTTTCTCCGCTGAGAGGCAGCTGATCAGCGCCACCGCCATGAGCACGACGTGGAGCATGAAGAGCAGGATGAACACGCGGGCCATCCCGCAATGATGCCCCGCCCGGCGGGCTCAGCCTAGTCAGCTGAGGATCAGGATGGCGCCGAGCGCCGCGTAACCGGCGGTGACCAGCCCCAGCAGGGGCACCTCCGTGCTGATCTGTCCGGCTGCCGGACGTCGTGGGCCGCTGGCGTGCCGGTAGGCGTGGCCGATCAGCCCGGCCCAACCGATCACCGCGAACAGACCGAGCAGCGTGGCGGCTCCGCCCCGCTCGACGGCCAGCCGCATGGTGAGCGCCACCACCAGGGTGAGCGCCAGAGCCGACCGCCGCCAGGCCAGCCGGGTCCGTTCGGGCTGCAGACCGGGGTCCCGGGCCGGCGGTCCGTGCTCGCGGGCCGGCGGGTCGGTGGGATCAGCCACTGGCCGCCTCGACCAGCACGACGATGGTCAACGCGGTGGCACCGACACCGACACACATCGCGAGGAACGCCGGAAACCGGGACGCCGGTAGGTCGGTGCCCAACCGCATGGCCCGCTCGGTACGGGACCAGTGGTCGACCGCCCGCAGCGCGACGGTCCCGCCGAGCAGCAGCAGGGTCACCGCCAGCCCTTCCCGAAGGTGGGCCACGGACAGCTCAGGCAGGAACTGCGCGATGGCCAGCCCGCCGGCGACCAACGCCAGGGCGGTCCGGATCCAGGCCAGGAAGGTCCGCTCGTTCGCCAGCGAGAACCGGTAGTCGGGCGCGGTGCCGACCCGGCGCAGCTGCTGGGGATCGAACCACCGGCGCAGCGCACTCCACACGTGGATCATTATCGCCGACTAGACTCACCGTCTGTGGCCGAGCTGACCGATGACGAGCGCAGCACACTGAAGACCGGTGCTTTCGGTGCCGTCTACCTGGTGTCGGCTGCGGACCCGGGGCTGGTGTCGATGGTCCGGGAGAGCTTCGCTGCCTCGGACGTGTTCGCCGGGACGTCGGGTCTGGTGAACGACGTGCTGACCAGCGGCGAGTTGCCCAAGTTGGCACGGGACACGCCGGAGGCGGTGGAGCAGTTGGTGCTGCCGGCGCTGCGGCAGTCGGTGGCGGTGCTCACCGCGAAGGCCCCGCACGACCTGGAGCACTACCGGTCGGCGGTGACCGAGGCGGTCGACCGGGTAGCGCGGGCCGCGTCCGGGGTCGACCCGGCGGAGACGGCGATGATCTCCAAGATCAGGCAGGCGTTGGCCACTCCCTCCTGACCGGTCCGTCCCCCTGCTGACCAGGGCGGTCGTACGGTCCGGCCGGCCCGTCGGTGGGGTCGTTTGGCCCTTGGCTACTTGCGGGTAACATGGCGGGTGGGGCATTCCACAGCGGTGCTCGGTTGACCGATCGTTAAGGAAAGCGGCAGGCTGCGCCGAGAGTGGTAGAGCAGCACCACCTACAGGAGGGGTGTCGAAGCGCGATGAACATCGTCGTACTCGTCAAGCAGGTGCCCGATTCCGGCGCGGAACGCGCCCTGCGCGGTGACGACAACACCGTCGACCGCGGGTCGGCCAACAACGTGATCAATGAGATGGACGAGTACGCGATCGAGGAGGCGCTGCGGCTGCGGGAGGCCAACGGCGGTGAGGTGACCATCCTCACCATGGGCCCGGACCGCGCGGCCGAGTCGATCCGCAAGGCGCTGTCGATGGGGCCGGACAAGGCGGTGCACGTCGTCGACGACGCCCTGCACGGCTCCTGCGCGGTCGCCACCTCCAAGGTCCTCGCCGCGGCGCTCGGCACCCTCGGGGCGGATCTGATCCTCTGCGGTGCCGAGTCCACCGACGGGCGGGTGCAGGTGATGCCGCACATGCTCGCCGAACGGCTCGGCATCGCCGCCCTGACTGGCGCCCGCAAGCTGACCGTCGACGGCGGCACGCTCACCGTCGAACGGCAGAGCGAAGAGGGCTACGAGGTGGTCAGCGCCGCCACCCCGGCGGTGGTCTCGGTGTGGGACACCATCAACGAGCCGCGCTACCCCTCGTTCAAGGGGATCATGGCGGCAAAGAAGAAGCCGGTGCAGAGCCTGTCCCTGGCCGATCTGGGGGTGGCCGCCAGCGAGGTCGGCTTCGACGGGGCGACCAGTGAGGTCGTCGAGCACCACAAGCGCCCACCACGGTCGGCGGGGCAGAAGGTCGTCGACGACGGCGAGGCCGGCGTACGGCTGGTCGAGTTCCTGGCGTCCGAGAAGTTCGTGTGAGCGGGGAGGTTGACATGGCTGAGGTTCTCGTTGTCGTCGAGGCCACCGGTGAGTTCGGCGTCAAGAAGGTCACCCTGGAACTGCTGACCCTGGCCCGTAAGCTGGGCGGCGAGGTGTCCGCGGTGGTGCTCGGCGGGCCGGGTGCGGCCGCCGCGATGACCGACAAGCTCGGTGAGTACGGCGCCAGCAAGGTGTACGCCGCCGAGAGCGAGGAGATCGACGGCTACCTGGTCGCTCCGAAGGTGACCGTGCTGGCCGAGCTGATCGGCCGGGTGCAGCCCGGCGCGGTGCTGCTCGCCTCCTCGCAGGAGGGCAAGGAGATCGCCGGTCGGCTCGCCGTACGGCTGGACAACGGCCTGCTGACCGACGTGGTCGACCTGGCCGCCGACGGCACGGCGACCCAGATCGCGTTCGCCGGCGCCACCATCGTCACTTCCCGGGTCACCCGGGGCCTGCCGTTGGTGACGCTGCGGCCCAACTCGGTGGCGCCCGAGCCGGCCCCGGCCACCCCGCAGGTGGAGCAGGTGCAGGTGCAGGTCGCCGACTCCGACAAGCTGGCCAAGGTGGTCGAGCGGGTCGCCGAGCAGTCCGGCTCCCGGCCGGAGCTCACCGAGGCGTCCGTGGTCGTCTCGGGCGGGCGCGGTGTCGGCAGCGGCGACAACTTCAAACTGGTCGAGGAGCTCGCCGACCTGCTCGGCGGCGCGGTGGGCGCCTCCCGGGCCGCGGTCGACTCCGGGTTCTATCCGCATCAGTTCCAGGTGGGGCAGACCGGCAAGACCGTCTCCCCACAGCTGTACGTGGCGCTGGGCATCTCCGGGGCGATCCAGCACCGGGCCGGGATGCAGACCGCGAAGACCATCGTGGCGGTCAACAAGGACGGTGAGGCGCCGATCTTCGAGCTCGCCGACTTCGGTGTGGTTGGTGACCTGAACAAGGTGGTCCCGCAGGCGGCCGAGGAGATCCGCAAGCGCAAGTGAGGTGACCGTCCCGCAGGGCGTCGCGGCCACCGCCGTACCGACCTGACTGATCGGGTCCGGCCGCCTATCCGCCGGACCCGACCCGGCGGATAGGCTTGCTGGTGATGGCTTATCTCGACCACGCCGCGACCACGCCGATGCTCGACGAGGCGGTGGAGACCTACGTCGCCACCGCCCGCCGGGTCGGTAACGCGTCGTCACTGCACGCCGCCGGACGGGCGGCCCGGCGTACGGTCGAGGAGGCCCGGGAGCGGGTCGCCGCCGCCCTCGGCGCCCGGCCGTCCGAGGTGATCTTTACCGCCGGCGGCACGGAGAGCGACAACCTCGCGGTCAAGGGAATCTTCTGGGCACGTTCGGCGGCGGATCCTGCCCGGCGGCGGATCCTGGCCAGCACCGTCGAGCACCACGCCGTGCTCGACGCCGTGCAGTGGCTCGCCGAGCACGGGCAGGCCCAGGTGACCTGGCTGCCGGTGGACGCTACCGGTCGGGTCGACGACGCCACCGTGCAGGCCGAGCTGGACGCCGCCGCCGACGAGCTGGCCCTGGTCACCGTCATGTGGGCGAACAACGAGGTCGGCACAGTGCAACCGGTCGCCGCCGTCGCGGCAATGGCCGCGCGGGCCGGCGTACCGCTGCACACCGACGCGGTCCAGGCGGTCGGTCAGGTTCCGGTCGACTTCGCCGCCAGTGGCGCCGCCGCGCTGACCGTCAGCGGTCACAAGCTCGGCGGCCCCGCCGGCGTGGGCGCCCTGCTGCTCGGCCGGGACGTCACTTGCACCCCGCTGCTGCACGGTGGTGGCCAGGAGCGCGACGTCCGCTCCGGCACGGTCGACACCGCCGGGATCGCCGCGTTCGCGGTCGCCGTGGAGGTGGCGGTGAAACGCCAGGCCGAGCACGCGGCGCGGGTCGGTGCGCTCCGCGACGACCTGGTCCGACGGGTACGCCAGGTGGTACCGGACGTGATCTACAACGGTGACCCGGCCGACCGGCTCCCGGGCAACGCGCACTTCTCGTTCCCCGGCTGCGAAGGCGACGCACTGTTGCTGCTGCTCGACGCCCAGGGCATCGCCTGTTCGACCGGCTCGGCCTGTTCGGCCGGGGTCGCGCAGCCGTCGCACGTGCTGCTGGCGATGGCCGACGACGACGAGCGAGCCCGCTCGTCCCTGCGGTTCAGCCTGGGCCACGACTCCACCCGGGCCGAGGTCGACGCGCTGGTGGCGGCCCTGCCCGGTGCGGTCGAGCGGGCCCGCCGGGCCGGCGCGGTCCGCGGCACGAAGGCGACGCCGCCCGCCGCCGGCTGACCCGGGGCCGCTGCGGGACGATTACCCTCGAACCGAGGCGACGATCAGGCAGGAGATGGGTACGGTGCGAGTGCTGGCGGCGATGTCCGGCGGGGTCGACTCGGCGGTGGCGGCGGCTCGGGCGGTGGCCGCCGGGCACGACGTGACCGGTGTGCACCTGGCGCTGTCGCGCAACCCGCAGACGTACCGCACCGGGGCCCGTGGCTGCTGCACCGTCGAGGACGCCCGGGACGCCCGGCGGGCCGCCGACGTGATCGGCATCCCGTTCTACGTCTGGGACATGGCCGAGCAGTTCCACAGCGACGTGGTGGACGACTTCGTCGCCGAGTACGCCGCCGGGCGTACCCCCAATCCGTGCCTGCGCTGCAACGAGAAGATCAAGTTCGCGGCGGTGCTGGACCGCGCGGTGGCGTTGGGGTTCGACGCGGTGGTCACCGGCCACCACGCCCGGCTCGGCCCCGACGGTCTGCTGCGGCGCAGCGTCGACCTGGCCAAGGACCAGTCGTACGTGCTCGCCGTGCTCAACCGGGCCCAGCTGGACCGGGCGATGTTCCCGCTCGGCGACTCGACCAAGGCGCAGGTCCGGGCCGAGGCGGCGCGGTACGGGCTCGCGGTGGCCGACAAGCCCGACTCACACGACATCTGCTTCATCGCCGACGGCGACACCCGTGGATTCCTCGCCGACCGGCTCGGCAACGTCCCGGGCGACGTGATCGACGCGACGACCGGCGCGGTTGTCGGCCGCCACGACGGGGCGTACGCGTTCACCGTCGGCCAGCGGCGTGGCCTGGGCATCGGGGTGCCCGCGCCGGACGGTCGACCCCGCTACGTGCTGTCGATCACACCGACGAGCAACACGGTGACCGTAGGCCCGGCCGAGGCGCTGGACGTCGACGCGGTGACCGGTGTCCGCCCGGTGTGGATCGGCGGGGACCGGCCAACCGGTCCGGTCGAGGCGATGCTCCAGGTGCGCGCGCACGGGTCGACCACCCCGGCGGTGGTCGAGCTGACCGATGCCGGCATGCACGCCCAGCTGCACCGGCCGGTCCGGGGGGTCGCCGCCGGCCAGGCGATGGTCGCCTACCGGCCCGATCCGGCCGGCGACGTGGTGCTCGGCTCGGCGACCATCGCCGGCTGACCGGTAGAGTCGGCGGACGTGACCGACGCGAGTGACCTGACGTGACCGACCCGCGTAGTCCGTCCAGCCCGGAGCCGGCCGTCCCTGCGACGGACTCACCGTGGCCCTGGCCGCCAGGTGCCGCCAGCGGGATCGGTTCGCTGCCCGGCACCGACGTCGCCGAGGCGCAACGGATCGTCCTCGGTGAACTGCCGGGCCTGCCGCACCTGCCCGAACTGCCGGCCCGGGGGCCGGGGGCAGAGATGATCGGACGCGGCGCCACCTTCCTGGTGGACCTGCCGGTCGAGCTGTACGCCGGTCGGTGGCGGGTCGCCGCCCGACCCGGCCGGGACCTGCGCCGCGCACTCGACCTGCGGGAACGGGACCTCGACCAGCTGACCGAGCAGGCCGACGGCTACACCGGGCCGGTCAAGCTGCAGGCCGCCGGGGTGTGGACGCTGGCCGCCGCTCTCGACGTCGGCCTCGGTGGGCGGCTGGTCCGCGACCACGGCGCCGTACGTGACCTCGCCGCGTCGCTCACCGAAGGCCTGCGGGAGCACGTCGCGGAGGTGTCACGCCGGGTGCCGGGCGCGCGGCTGCTGCTCCAACTCGACGAGCCCTCGCTGCCCGCCGTGCTGGCCGGGACGCTGCGCACCGACAGCGGTCTGCACACCTACCGGGCGGTCGTCGCCGGCACCGTCCGGGACCTGCTCGCCGAGGTGATCTCCGGAGTCGGCGTGCCGGTAGTGGTGCACTGCTGCGCCCCCGGTGTACCGGTGGGTCTGCTGCGGGCCGCCGGAGCCGTCGCGATCGCCGCCGACCTGGAGCTGCTCACCGACCTGGACCCGGTCGGTGAGGCGATCGACGCCGGGATGGGGCTGTTCGCCGGGGTGGTGCCGGCGACCGGGGAAGCGACCGGCGCGGCGGCACCGGCCTCGGCGCGGGCGGCGGGACAGGTCCGTACCCTCTGGTCGAAGCTGGGGTTCCCGGCGGAGCGGGCCGCCGCCCAGGTGGTGGTGACCCCGGCGTGCGGGCTGGCCGGGGCGGCCGTGCCGTACGCCCGGGC
>NZ_JBSWXD010000070.1:0-32642 GCF_056160425.1 Micromonospora sp. ABR4_055 | reverse complement strand
GGGGGAGGGGGGAGGGGGGGTGGGGGGGGGCGGTATGGAGAGGGGGGGGTCCCTCCCCTTTTTCCGTTGTCCCCCCCCCCCCCCCGGGACTGTCCGGGATTGGAGAAACGGTCCGGGTCAGGCCGAGTCGCCGGTGGAGCCGGCCGGCACGGTGCGGCGGGCCGCCGGGTAACGGATGCTCTCCACCATCTCGGAGATCTCCTCCGGTGGCGGCGCCGTCATCTTCGACACGACGATCGTGACGATGAAGTTGACGACCGCACCGATGGTGCCGATGGCCTCCGGGCTGATGTCGAAGATGTGCGGGTTCGCTGAAGTGCCGAACACCTCCAACGTGTAGATCATGTACGCGGCGGTGAACGCCATTCCGGACACCATGCCGGCCGCGGCACCGGTGGCGTTACATCGTTTCCAGAAGATGCCGAGCACGATGATCGGGAAGAAGCTCGCTGCGGCGAGACCGAAAGCGAACGCCACCACCTGGGCCACGAACGCCGGCGGGTTGATGCCGGCGTAGACCGAGATCAGTACCGCCAGGCCCATGGCGATCCGTCCGGCGAGCAGCCGCTGCTTGTCCGTCGAGTCCCGCTTCACCCGGCGGAAGTACAGGTCGTGCGAGAACGACGAGGAGATGACCAGCAGCAGGCCGGCGGCGGTCGACATCGCGGCCGCCATGCCGCCGGCGGCCACCAGGCCGACGATCGGTGCCGGCAGGCCGGCGATCTCCGGACTGGCCAGCACCAGGATGTCGTTGTTGACGATCAGGTCGGCCCCGGACGTCGGACTGTTGCTGACCGTCTGGATCGTCTGCGCGTTCTCGTTGACCGTGACCAGGCCGGTCGCCGCCCAGTTCTCGATCCACCTGGGCAATGAGTCCGCCGCCACGCCGTTGACGTCCTGCAGCAGGTTCAGCTTGGTGAACGCGCCCACCGCCGGAGCGGTGGTGTAGAGCAACGCGATGAAGAACAGTGCCCAGAACGCCGAGTAGCGGGCGCCTCGGACCGTCTTCGTCGTGTAGAACCGGATGATCACGTGCGGCAGGCCAGCGGTACCGATCATCAGTGACATTGTCACCAGGAACACGTCGATCTGCGGTCGGGCGGAGAACGCCTCGGTGAACTGGCTCAGCCCCATCTGGGTGCTGAGCGCGTTGAGTTCGCCGAGGATCTGCCCGAAGGTGACCTGCGGGATCGGCAGCCCGGTCATCTGCTGTGCCACCGCGATCGCCGGGATCAGGTAGGCGATGATGAGCACCGTGTACTGCGACACCTGGGTCCAGGTGATGCCCTTCATGCCACCGAGCACCGCGTACGCGAAGATGATCAGCGCCGCGACGATGACGCCGCCGGTGATGTCCAGCCCGAGGAACCGGCTGAACACGATGCCGCCGCCGCGCATCTGTCCGACGACGTACGTGAAGGAGATGATGATCGCGGCCACGGCGGCGATCGTCCGTACGGTCTCCGAGTAGCGGTCGCCGACGAACTCCGGGACCGTGAACTTGCCCCACTTACGCAGGTAGGGGGCGATGAGCAGAGCAAGCAGAACGTAGCCGCCGGTCCAGCCCATCAAATAGATGGAACCGTCCGAACCGAGGAACGCGATCAGACCGGCCATCGAGATGAACGACGCGGCCGACATCCAGTCGGCGGCGACGGCCGCACCGTTGGCGACGGTCGGGATTCCCTGACCGGCCACGTAGAAGCCGGTCGTTTCCTTGACCCGGCTGCGCCAGGCGATGCCGAGGTAGAGGGCGAAGGTGAGGATGATGAAGCCGAGCGTCCAGCCCTGGATCTGGGTCACTTCTCTCCCCCTTCCGCCGGTCGCTCACTGACACCGAACTGGTCGTCCATCCGGTCCATCATTTTCGCGTATACCAGAATCAGAATGACAAAGGTGTAGATTGATCCTTGCTGGGCGAACCAGAACCCCAGCGGGAATCCAAGAATCTCGATATTGTTCAACGGCTGGATCAACAGGATTCCGCAGACGAACGAGACGACGAACCAGATGGCGAGCAGGATCACCATGAGGCGCAGGTTCTTGCGCCAGTACTCCTGGCGCCAGCTGTTGTCCGGTGGTGACGTCGCCGGTGGCGGTTCCCCGCCACCGGCGTTGTTGTCGGGGGTTACGTCAGTCACTGTGGGGCCTCCTAGTCGTTATGGGAACGGCAGGTGACGGGCCGTGGCGCAGCGACCGGCAGGCCACCGTGCCGCGACTGTGCCGCTGTCCGATCCGCACCTCCGCTGGTCGGTCGGGACCGCCCGACGGCTTGTGCGGTCGGTCACACCCTTAATCTGGGAAGAGAACGTGACCCGGCCCGGACAGGCAATAGTTGATCTGCCTTACGCCGGGTTGGGGCGGTGAACGGTCTACCTGGGCCTGCGAGCGGTCGGCGGTCGTGGATGAGCGGGGGAGCGTCGCCCGGTTCGCGCGTTTTGTGGTGACTATCTGGCCGCCCAGCGGCCCCGCCCGACCACTCACCGATTGCCGGCTGGGGCACACCAGGGATCCCGGCCTAGCATCCGGTCATGGCTGACACAGCATCCACCGCCGCCCCCGCCCGTCGGCGCATCCTGCACGCCGGCAGCCTCGGCATGATCATCGGCGGTCTGCTCGCGCTGGTCGGCTCGCTGCTCCCCTGGGTGATCACCCCGTTCGGGTCGCTCTCCGGTACCGTCGGACCCGGCCTCTGGACGCTGTCCGCCGGATTCATCGCCGTCGCCGGCGCGCTGCTGCCGTACCGCAAGGTGGCCATCGCACACGCCCTGCTACCCGGGCTGGCGGTCGCCGTCATCATCGGCTGGCAGGCTGCCCGGCTGATCTACCTCAGTTCGACCACCGGCAGCTGGGGGCAGCTGATGCCTGGCATCGGGATGGTCATGGTCGCCGGCGCCGCCGTCGTGCTGCTGCGTACCGCGATCCGGCTGGTCTCGATCCGCTGACGGCCCGGTGGACCGGCCACCGGCCGGCCGCTGAGCAGCGACGGAGGACCGGCGGCGGACGACCGAACGTACGGTGTTGATCTCCATCGGAGCTGGGAGACTGAGCCGGTGACCTACCCCAACCCGTACCAGTCGGGGCCGCAGCAGCCGATGCCCACCTCGGCGCAGCCATATCAGGGGCAGCCGTACCAGGGGCAGCCGTACCAGCCGGGCGGCTATGCCCCCGTGCCCGGCCCCGGCCCGGCGGTGCCGAAGTCGGCCGGCGCGGCGGTGGCTCTGGAACTGGTGCCCGGCCTGTTCGGGATCTTCGGCATCGGCAACATCTACGCCGGCAAAATGGCCACCGGCATCGTGCTGATGGTCTCGTTCTGGGTGTTCTTCTGGATCAACGTTCTGCTCACGTTCATCGTCATCGGCTGGATAACCCTGCCGATGACCTGGGTGGCCTATCTGGTGGCCGGCCCGGTCCTGGCGCTGCGGGCGACCGAGAGGTACAACTCGCAGTTGCTGTCCGGCCACCGCTGACCGGCGGCGGGAAACCGCCGCCAGTCAGTCGCCGCTCAGTCGTGCGGCAGCGTCTCCGCTGCGGGCCGCAGCGGGCAGCCACGCACCGTGTACGCCACCAGCCCGGCCACCGCCAGCAGTATGGCGCAGACCGTGGCGGCGGAGGTCCCGGCCGGCTGAATCAGCCACGCACCGAGCTGCATTCGCAACTGTCCACTGGGCCCCATCCACGGCATGATCGCGACGATGGTCCAGACCAGCGGAGCGATCCAGGACAGCGCGGCACCGAGCAGCACGGCACCGAGTGCGGTGAGCCCGAGCAGCCCGGCAGTGTTGCGGGCGACGACACCGAGCGGCTCGAACCGGGCGTCGGTGAGCGTGGTGACCAGCAGCAGCCCGATCACCGCGGCGGCAGAGAGCAGCAGATGCGCGGCCCGGCGGGTCGGCCAGCTGACCGCCGCGGTGTGGTCGAGGGCGTCGTCGGCACCGCTGAGCGTGGTGCCGATCGCGACGACCGCGAGCATCACGGTGACACTGATCATCCGGGTGTTGATGGTCTGCCCGTCGGAGAAGACCGGCCAGCTGATCCAGATCAGCGCGATGACACCGACTACGACGGCGGCGGCCATCGGCACTCGACGGGCGCGAAGGTGCAGGCCCAGCCACCTCATTGGTCACCTGCCAGCAACAGCTCCTCGATCCGGTCGAAGTCGCAGTCGAGAGCCGCGTCGCGGGCCTGCCCGACAACCTGTCGCTGCTGCTCGGCCGGCAGACCGGTCAACGCCTGGTACGAAGCGTCGGCCAACTGCCGGTCCTCCGGACGCCACCAGCTCTGCGGTTGCGGCGGCCCGCCGACCAACCAGGCCACCGCGACCTCCTGCGCCAGGTACGGGGCCACCTTGAACACCAGGTGAGGCTCGTCGCCCTCGCACTCCTGTGACCACGCGGACCGCAGCAACTCCGCCTGAAAGTACCCGCTGGACAGATCGGCCCGGCCCGTCCGGCTGATGTCCGGGGTATCGAAGACCAGTACGTCCGAGTCGTTGCGGACCGCCGTCTGCTCGGGTGCGGCCCAGGCGGCCAGCTGGTCGCTCTCCACCGCACGCGTCGGCGGATCCGGCAGCTTGGCCCCCAGCGCAGCGAGCGCCTCCCGGACCGGTCCGACGACGTCGGGCAGCACCGCCGCGTGCACCCTGCGGACACACACCTGCGGGCGGTCGTCGTCGCAGACCAGCTCGACGGCGACGGGGTCGACGACAGCAGCCCCGGTGTATCCGTTGGTGGGCAGCAGCGGTATCGCCACGGCGGCACCGAGGACGGTGGGCAGCACCGCCAGGGCGAGCACACCACGGCGTACCGCGCCGATCAGCAGCAGCGCGGTGCCGGCGAGCGCCGTCAACCACATTGCCTGCAGCAGACTGACCGAGGTCGGGATGGTCTGGAAGTCGTCGACTCCGTTGGGCGTCGCCGGGACGAGCAGCAGCGCCGACGGGTCCGGCCGGGTCTTGACGAAGTTCTCGTCGAAGCCGGACATCGTGACGAAGTCCGGGATCAGACCGATCACGGCGAACCCGACGACCGCGAGGACCGGCGCGGTGACGATCCGGGGCACGGCCCGGCCGGCGGCCAGGCCCAACCAGCTGGCGGCGACCATCGCCAGCGCGCCGACCGCGGTGATGCCGAGGACGGTACCGGAGAAGTAGCTGGCCGTCGGTGCCACCCAGAACGCCCCGACGGCGAGGACCAGCAGGTACACCGCGATCATGGCGGCCGCGTACCCGACGGTGAGCGGTAGGGTCCGTTGCCAGCGCGGCCGTACGGTGGTGGCGAACAACTCGCCGACACGGTGCTGCCGGTCACGCCGGCCCAGCCACGCGCCGCCGGCCAGGGCCAGCGGGAACAACAGCAGCAGCGAACCCCGTCCGTACATCGCCAGCTGGGTCCACCGGCCGGCGAAGGACTGGACAGACGTGAGGGTGACGCCCGCGCCGACCAACACGAGCAGTCCGGCAAGGGCGGGTACCGCCGACCGGCGTACCTCGGTCCGCATGATCCGCCCGGTCATGCCGGAACCTTCCCCCGGTACGCGCGCAGCAGCGCCGAGTAGCCACGTTCGGTGGCGCTGTCCCCGGCGTCCCCGGCGCTGCCCTGCTCGGCCAGCTGCGCCGGGGTTCCCTGCCAGACCAGCTGACCCTCGTTGACCAGCACTACATCGGTGCAGGCCGCGGCGACGTCCTCGACCAGGTGGGTGGAGACCAGCACGCAGCTGTCCGAGCCGACCTCGCGCAGCAGCTCCCGGAAGTCCAGCCGCTGCTCCGGGTCGAGGCCGACGGTCGGCTCGTCGAGCAGCAGCACCTCCGGATCGTTGACGATCGCCTGGGCGATTCCGGCCCGGCGCAGCATCCCACCGGAGAGCGTCTTCAACTTGGAGTCGGCCCGGCTGGTCAGACCGACCCGGTCGACGGCGCGCTGCACGGCGCCGGTAACGGTGGCCTTCGGCATCTCCTTGAGCCAGGCCATGTACTCGACGAACTCCCGCACCGTGAAGCGCGGATAGAAGCCGAAATGCTGTGGCAGGTAACCCAGGCGCTGGCGGACCTGGCGCAGATCGGCCCGGCCGGTCACGTCCTCGCCGAGCAGGGCCAGCCGGCCGCCGGTCGGCTTCAGCACCGTCGCGAGGGCCCGCATCAGGGTCGTCTTTCCGGCGCCGTTCGGGCCGAGCAGGCCGTGTACGCCGGTGCCCAGCGCCAGGTCCAGCCCGTTGACGGCAAGGTGCCGGCCGGTCCGGACGACCAGGCGCTCGGCGTGCACCGCCCACGCGTACGTGGAGGGTGCGGTCTCTGCCGCGCTGACCGCACGCATCATCAATCTCTCCTTAAGTGGACAATTCTGGTGCCTGGCGGATCACCGCCAGGCGGGAGACGTGAATCGATCGGCCGTACGTGCGTACGGCCCGGTCGGTGGGTGGAGTCAGGACCGGTCGGACGAGATCCGGTCGAGGCGTAGCCGGTTGTGGTCGCCCGCCCGTACGGCCGTCACGGCCACCAACGCCACGGTGGCCAGTGCCCAGCCGGGCCAGCTGTCGGACTCCAGGATGACCGGCAGTTGCCGGCCGACCAGACTGGGCAGGATCACCCCGACCGACCAGAGGACCGTCAGACCGAGCGCGGCTCGGTCCACTCCGACCAGCCCGCCCAGTGCCAGCGCGCCGGTGGTGAAGGCCAGACCGGGCAGCAGCCACAGCGCGGGGGACTGCCCGGTCGACCAGCCGGCCGCCGCGAGCACCGGCACGACCACGGTCAACACCGCGAGGGTGCGGCGCAGCAGCAACGGCAACCCGGTCCGGGGCATCGTCGCCATCAGCTCCCAGGCAGGGTCGGTACGGCGGCTCCACGCAGCGGCCACCGGCAGCAGGGGAGCCACTGGAGCGACCAGCAGCACCAGCGAGGGCAGGCTGGCAAAGGTCGTCTCGAACAGAACCGCGATCAGCATCAACGCGCCGGCGGTGGCCAGCGAGGGGAGGATCCGCGCGGCGAACCCGGAACGCCGCAACCGGCGCCGACGTACCGGTGCCGGGCCGGCCTCGATCCCGGCCACGACGCCGACCGCCACCCGGTCGAGCAGTTGCCGGTCGGCTGGGCCGACGGCGTCGGAAAGCTGCGCCCGGCAGGGTGCGCAGGACTCCAGGTGGGCTTCGACCGCCCAGACGGTCGCGTCGTCGACCCGGGGGTCACCGGACGCGTAGCGGGAGATGAGGGTGGGGGTGGGATGGGTGGTCAAGACAATGCCTCCCGTAGCGCGAGCCGGGCCCGCCGCGCGTAGGTCTTCACGGTTCCTTCCGGCATGCCGAGCAGGACCGATGTCTCCCGGGTGGTCAGACCGTCGAGCACCATGGCGCGCAGTACCTGCCGCAGGTTGGCCGGCAGGGCCAGTAGCGCCTGTTCCAGGTCGGCGTTCATCCGGCCGGCCAGCGCCTCGTCCTCGGCGGCCGGGGCGACGGTGGCGGCGGTCTGCACCGCCGGGACCCGTTCCCGGCGGGCGCGGGCGCGGAACGCGTCGACCAGCCGGCGGGCGGCGATGGTCCACAGCCAGCCGACCGCGCTGCCCTTCGCCGCGTCCTGAGCCTGGCTGCCGGCCGAGCGCCATACCGCCAGGTAGGTGTCCTGCAGCACCTCGGCGACCATGTCGTCGTCGGCGCACCTGCGGCGTAGCCGCGCGGTCAACCAGGGCGACGTCCGGCGGTACAGCTCGTCGAAGGCCCGCCGATCGCCCCGGGCGATGCGGCGCAGCAGCTCACCCTCGTCGAGTGCGTCCAAGCTCCGTCTCACAACAGGCAAGACGATCCGCGCTCCCACGATGGTTCTCCATCTTGCGTGAGCTGGGTCACGCAGTGTCGTCAATCGGCCGGTTCGCCGACGACAGAGGTTCCTCGATGTGCGCAACGCCGCTGTTCCCCGGTGCAGCGCTCTCGCGACCAACCTGGCTGGGTGCGTAGAGTTTCAGGTCGCATCTGCGACGCTCCAGGGACGAGACGGGTACGGGAATGACGGTGGACGACGTACGGCCGCTTGATGAGTCGGCCCAGGCCGGGGTCGACCCGGCGCAGCTGGCGGTCTGCCTCGACGTCATCGAGGCGCTGTCGGCGCTGCCGTCCGACCATCCGGACGTGGTACGGGTGCAGCGGGCCACCGCGAAGCTGTACAAGTCGGTGAAGCGCCAGCGGCGGGCCGAGCGACGCGACGCCGTCCTCTCCGCCGACCGGGCCGTCACCGCCGCGACCGCCACCGGGGCACCCGGGCGCATCGACGACGAGACCAAAGGCATCCCGCTGGTGTCGTCGACCGCCGGCGCCACCGCCGGCATCCTGCGCCAGCCCCGCGCCTGCTACATCTGCAAGGAGCGCTACCGGGAGGTGGACGCGTTCTACCACCAGCTCTGCCCGCCGTGCGCCAAGCTCAACCACGAGCGCCGTGACGCCCGTACCGACCTGACCGGCCGCCGGGCGCTGCTCACCGGCGGCCGGGCCAAGATCGGCATGTACATCGCGCTGCGGCTGCTGCGCGACGGCGCGCACACCACGATCACCACCCGGTTCCCGCAGGACGCCGCCCGCCGGTTCGCCGCCATGGACGACAGCGACCAGTGGCTGCACCGGCTGCGGATCGTCGGCGTCGACCTGCGCGACCCGGCCCAGGTGATCGCGGTCGCCGATTCGGTGGCCGCGCAGGGTCCGCTGGACATCCTGATCAACAACGCGGCGCAGACCGTCCGGCGCAGCTCCGGCGCGTACGCCCAGCTGGTCGCCGCGGAGTCGGCGCCGCTGCCCGACGGGCCGCTGCCGGAGATCGTCAGCTTCGCCTCGGTCGGTGGCCGGGGCGCCGCCGCGACGGCGATCGCCGGACCGTCGCAGCCGTCGGCGATCACCCCCCAGGCGCTCACTGCGTTGGCGTTGACCAGTGGCTCGGCCACCCCGGACCGGATCGCCCTGGCCACCGCGATCGACGCCGGTGGGCTGGTGCCGGACCTCGACCCGGTGAACAGCTGGGTGCAGCGGGTGCACGAGGTCGACGCGGTGGAGCTGCTGGAGGTGCAGCTGTGCAACTCCGTCGCCCCGTTCATCCTGATCAGCCGGCTGCGACCGGCGATGGCCGCTGCGGCTGCCCGGCGCAAGTACGTGGTGAACGTGTCGGCGATGGAGGGAGTGTTCAGCCGCGGCTACAAGGGGCCCGGTCACCCGCACACCAACATGGCCAAGGCCGCGCTGAACATGCTGACCCGCACCAGCGCGCGGGAGATGCTGACCGATGGAATCCTGATGACCGCCGTCGACACCGGCTGGATCACCGACGAACGGCCGCACCCGACGAAGATGCGGCTGGCCGACGAGGGCTTCCACGCACCGCTGGACCTGGTCGACGGCGCGGCCCGGGTGTACGACCCGATCGTCCGTGGTGAGCAGGGCGAGGACCTGTTCGGCTGCTTCCTGAAGGACTACGCACCGGCCGCCTGGTAGGTCGGGGCAACGTGATCCTTCCGCGGCTGCTGGGCGCGGTACGAGACCGGTGCGACCGGTGCGGTGCGACCGGTGACGGCCGACCCACTGCCGCCGTCGGCCGCTGGGCTCGCCGGTTCGACCGCTGGTGGCCGTGTGCCATCTGCTCCGCTGGGACCGCTCGTGGCGACCAGGAGCCATCCCACCGCGCTGAGGCAGGCCAGCATCGCGGTCGGCAGCGTGACCCGGTCCGCTGACGCGCCCAGCCACCAGGTGATGTCCGATCTGCCGGTGACGTAAATGAGGACCAAGGTGGCCGTGTAGCCGAAGTTGAGCAGCCAGAGCCAACAGTCTGAACCGACGCCGAGTTCCGTGCGTCGATGCC
Source organism: Micromonospora sp. ABR4_055 (assembly GCF_056160425.1). Classification (NCBI taxonomy): domain Bacteria; kingdom Bacillati; phylum Actinomycetota; class Actinomycetes; order Micromonosporales; family Micromonosporaceae; genus Micromonospora; species Micromonospora sp. ABR4_055. The sequence goes on along the minus strand of NZ_JBSWXD010000070.1, from coordinate 22,816 downwards.
GTAGGAGAAGGGTGCCGGCGACGGAACAGATGACTGCGGCGGCCGCCAGCGGACCGACGTTTCCCCAGAACGCGTCGAGGGTCGGCTGCAGCCGGGCGTTGAGGTGCGCGCCGCCCCGGGACAGGTTGCCGAGGGGCCCAGACTCCTGGATGTCCGACGTCGAACCCACCAGCCGTGACAGCACCACCCAGGCGCCTCCGGCTGCGACGGGGACCCACACCATCCACACCCTGCTGATGCGGTGCCTTTCCCGCAGCGTCACCAGGACAGCCAGGATGCCCCCGCCTACCAGACCCTCGTTCTTGGTGAGGATCGCGGCGGCGAGCAGGATCAGGGCCAGGGCGGGCTGCCGCAGCGGGTCGGGTGAGAGCAGGAGCAGGGCTGCGGCGCCGAGCAGGCTGACGGACCACAACGCGTCGGCGTAGCCGGCGGCGACGTACTCACCGCCGGTCGCCCACGTGGAGAGTCCCACTGCCAGCCCCGCCGACCAGGCGAGTACCGGCCGGGTGCGGGCGAATGCGGTGCGGACGGCGACGACCGCCATCGCAATCGCCGAGAACGTCGTCAGCGCCGACACAAGCTGAGCGGTGCGGTAACCCTGGCCGAGGAGACTCCAGACCGCGGCGACCGGGGCGGAAGCGAGTGGCGGGTAGTCCGTGTGGGAGAACGCGAACCCGGGGTCTGCCATCGCGGTCCGGGCGACCTGCCCGTCGAACAGGAAATAGCCCGCATGCAACCACCAGATCGAGTGCGCGTCCCATGCGGTCGGTGGGTGGAGAATCGGTAGGAAGGGTGCTGCCAGCACGGCGATGGTGGCGACCGCGGCCCGCCACGACATCGACATGGTGGCGATCCGTGGTCGCGTCAGCCACCAACCGGCAGCAGCCCAGCTGACGAGGTATGTCGATGCCAGCCAGAATCTGAACGGCAGGCCGATCGTCACCATGAGGACGACAGCCGCCGTGCTGATGAGCGCGGTGACCAACGGTGCCAGCAGCAATGCCACGAGCGGGGTACGGACGATCGCGTACGACAGCGGCAGGCTGCCGGCCACGACGAGTGCCGTCGTGAGGAGACAGGTGTCGATCATCGGTTGATCTCGTTGAACTCGACGTGGTAACGCGTGCCGGTGGACGTACGGCGCTCGATCAGGCGCACCTGGTAGTCGGCCTGCTGGTGATCGACGACCAGGGTGCCGCCGGTCAACGCGGTGAACTCGGCGAGTCGTTGGTGCCACAGGTGTCGCAGCGGTGGATCGATGACCACCCGACTGCCGGGTGGGACAGTCGCTACGAACGTGGCGCGGGCGGCTTCGAAGTCGCGGTGCAGGCGACGCTGCGACGCCAGGTGCTGCGGCGCCCTGGCATAACTGAAGCCGGTGGTCCCGGCATCGACGGCACCCTGGACTGCCAGGCCGGCGGAGGTGAGGCCGAGCGCGATCACCAGAATCTGTGCCACGTAGCGTCGTGGACCTGTCCCGCGGACATGCACTGCTGATCCCGTTCTCTCCGAATTGTGGCAGGCCGACACTCCGTCCGAGGCAGCTGAGTGATCGCCGGTGGACGCCGGCTCCCAGGTGCCTCGTCGCGGTAATGATCCCTCGACAGAGGGACGACAGTTGGACAAATCAACGTTTCCGGTGCGCGCGCCGCGGCTTGGTGGCTCTCGGCCGGCTCCGTCGTGCCGGCCCTGTCGTGCCGGTCGGGTCGTTGGCAAGCGTTTCGGAGAATTTCCCTAGATTCGACACTTGCCGGCGAACCAACGCCAGGGCCGGTGCCGTCGACACCTGGACACCGGTATATCGGACGGCAGGTGCCGCCTGCGCGATCGCCACGGTGCGGATAGAAAGGACAAGTCGGATGATGACGCGCTTCAAGAAGGTCGCCGTCGGGCTGACGGCGGTCGCCGCCCTGACGTTGGGCCTGCCGGCGAGCCCAGCGTTCGCCATCAACCAGGTTTCCTGTGCCGACCGTAACGACTTCCTGAAGCTGCACATCGATCTCGGTGGTGGCTACCGATTGGTCCGATGCTTCGCGAACGCAGGAGCGACCGGGACGAACATCAGCGGCGTCTACCGGTTCGACAGCGGCAACAACAAAGCGACCGTCAACTACGAGCGGGATGGCCGCTATTACAGCACGACTCTGGAGAAGTGGTGGGGTACCGATTTCGCGGGTGCCCGGGTCCGGGTGTACGAGGTACGGATCTGGTGATCGGCGACTGACCACCTGCCGTCGGCCTGCCCTGCCGCGTCCTGTCGTCCAGCGGAGGGCGGGCCCCACGGCGAGCGTTTCGGGCGGTCTCGACGGATCAGTCAGTGACCGGTGGGGCGGTCCGGGTCGCCTCGGCCAGGGCGGCCGCCGCGCTGGCGTACGGGTTGTGGGTATTAGGCGCGGGCCAGCCCACCGGGGACGGTGAAGTACTCGGCCGACAGCTTCGCCGGATCAGTGGCTATCTCGCCTGGCCGGGGTCGTAGAGCGGCTGGCCGGAGATGTCGATGGTCGCGCCCGGTGCGGCGTGCTGCCGGCGTTGGCGATGAGCTGCCGGACCTCGTTGTAGGTCGCTCCATTCTGGGTGAAGATGCAGATCTGCACCCATACGGCGGTCGGCCGGCCGTACTGGGCGGCTTGCCGGTCGAAGGCCTGCCACGAGCTGGAGTTGGTGTTGGTCCAGGACTGGACGACCGCTCCGCCGGTGCCGTAGGGCCCCCACATGCGTTGGCCGCCGATCGCGACGTAGCCCTGGGCGATGTTCTCAGCCATCGAACAGCCGATGAAGCCCATCGATCGGGCAGGTTGCGGTCCGGGATGTTCGTCAACATCGCTGAGCTGTCGGCGTACCGGGGTGGGCAGTTCTGGCGCTGGGTGGCCAACACCGCGCGGTACGCCGGGGTCGGCGCGGCGGTCTCGGCGGCGCTGTCCGGGCTCAGCGGCTACCGGAATGCGGGCCAGTGCTCCGGCCTTCAGGCCGGGGGTGAAGGCCCGCGCTGGGAGGGCCGCCAGGGCCCGAGCAGTGCTCTAACCTGGTCCGGTTGCTGCTCGGCCACCTGGCCGGCGACTCACACGCCGCAGTGATCCTGCCGACCGAACTGGTGGTGCGGGGCAGCGCCTGACCCCTGGTGCCCGGATCGGGTCTGCCGGGCGGCATCGGATCTGGCAGGCTGGTAACTGTGCTGACGGTGCCGGTGCGGCAGCTCGGGGAGACCGAGCGTGGGGCGGTGGAGCGGATCCTCGACCTCGACCCCTATGCCGCGCCGCAGGTCGCGGAGCGGATAGCCGCGCGCGGACTGGCCTGGTGGCGCTCGGACGGGCGGGTCTTCGGCTACGGGCCGCGCCGCCAACTTGAGTCGCTGTGCTGGCTCGGCGGGCATTTGACCCCGGTGCACGCTTCGCCGGCTGCGGTCGCGGCGTTTGCCGACCGGCTCGCCATCGAGGAACGGGTCTGCTCGTCGATCGTCGGTCGGGCCGACGCCGTACTCGGGCTGTGGGAGCGGATCGGCGGGCAGTGGGGGCCGGCCCGGGAGATCCGTGCCGACCAGCCGCTGCTGATCGCCGACCGGCCGCCGGCGGTGCCGGCTGACCCGGGGGTACGCCTGGTCCGGCCCGACGAGATCGACCTGCTCTTCCCGGCGGCGGTGGCCATGTACACCGAGGAGGTCGGCGTCTCCCCGGTCGCCGAGGACGCCGGGCGCGGCTACCGGCGGCGGGTCGGCGAGCTGGTCCGGGCCCGTCGCACGTACGCCCGGATCGTCGACGGCACGGTGGTCTTCAAGGCCGAACTGGCCGTCGTCACCCGGCACACCGCGCAGGTCCAAGGGGTCTGGGTCGATCCGATATGGCGCGGCCGTGGGCTGGCCACCCCGGCGATGGCGGCGGTGGTCCGCGACGCGCTGCGCCGGGTCGCGCCGACCGTCAGTCTGTACGTCAACGATCACAACACCGCGGCCCGTCGGGTCTACGACCGGTGCGGTTTCCGCCGGGTCGGCTCCTTCGCCACCGTGCTCTTCTGAGCCCTGCCGTCCGCGGCGTCGGCACGGTCCAGCCACTCCTACTCGTCCAGCGGCCACGGAACCGCGTCCGACAGCGGTGGTACTTTGTTGGGCGTTTTTCCCGGGCGACCAACCACCCACGTTGGGGAGGCTGAGTGGGCCGGGGTGTCCGGTCTTGGCGGCGCAGCGCACGCGCGTACCGGCTGGTGCCGGCCAGCCAACCCGCCAGGCAGGTCCATCAGTGAAGGCAACCCGATCGTGGCACACGGTTACCGGGAATTCGTCCGTCGCCAACGGGCCGAGCTGCACGCCGGCAGCACACTGGTCACGACCCGGGCCGGTCTCGTGGAGTACGGGGAGGTCGGCCCACCCGCTGGCCGGGCGGTGCTGCTCTTCGCGGGCGGCGGTGGCGGCTACCGGAATGCGGGCCAGTGCTCCGGCCTTCAGGCCGGGGGTGAAGGCCCGCGCTGGGAGGGCCGCCAGGGCCCGAGCAGTGCCCTAACCTGGACGGTTCTGCTGCTCGATGTGCTGCGTCACGATGCTCGGTGGCGCGCCGGCGCGACCACACGACAAGCCAGGTCCACGTTCCTAGCCGAGTGACACCCGGTAGAGCCGGCCCGTCGTGACACACGGATCCGGGGTCACCCGGGCGGCGGTGGAGAGCAACGAGCGTGGCTCGTCGTGTCGCCGGACGGTCCGCGGATCGGCGTCCGCCGGCAGCGGCAGCAGGTGGAGCTGGTCGACTCCCCAGGTGGCGATCCGGTCGCGCCGTTGCGCGACCGGGATGTCGGCGAAGTTATCCGGGAAGAACGTCGTCCGCCGGCCGGTCAGGGTGCTGTGCCGGCCGACTTCCGTGCTGGTGACGATGGTCAGCGTCCCGTCGCTGCGGCAGCGCCGCAGCTCCTGCTCCACCACGCCACCGGTGAGGCTGTCCGGGTCCGGCGGCACGGTGGTTAGCTGGTGTCCGAGCGCCCAGCCTGCCGGCAGCGTCAGCAGCAGCACGCCGACGGCATGCCCGGTCCGCCGCCCGGTCAGCCGGGCCGGGACCGGGGCCCGCAGGATCAGCACGACTGCGGTCAGCAGCGTCAGCAGCACGGCCAGGCTGAGATAGCGTCGGCTCAGGTAGCCGGTGCTGAGCTCTGAAAAGGCGACCTGTGCGGTGAATGCGGCCAGCGCGGCCAGGCCGACCAGCAGCCATCGCGGCCCATGGCGCAGCGGTCTGCGGCCGCGGCGAAGCTGCAGTCTGCGGCCGCGGCGGAGCAGCAGGCCGGCGGCGACAGTGGTGGCCACGACGGTGGGTGCCCAGACCGCGGCCTTGGCCGCCTGCAGGACAGCCGCCGGCGCGTTGCCGACGAGCCGGGCCAGCCAGCCGATCGGGTCGTCGGCGGCGGTCGGAAGCTGGTCGACGTCGATCACGTCGGTGACGTACAGCTGCGGCACGGCCAGCGCGATGATGCGGTTGTCCGCCGGGAACGGCGTACCGAAGTGAACCAGCCCGTAGACCGCCCACGGCGACATCACGAGGGTGAAGACCAGGCCGGCTGGCAGCAGCCAGCGCCAGTCCCGGCGGCGGATCACGACCAGCAGCACCGCCAGGAGCAGCACAGCCGGCAGGGTGTCCGGTCGGGGGAGCACCAGGCCGCCGCCGGTGACCCCGACCAGAATCGGCCAGAGCGGACCACAGCCCATCGAGTACGGCTCGGGCGACTGGTAGCTGTGCCGGGAGGCGATCCGGAAGAAGTCGCCGCCGAGGGTCTGGGACAGCTCGTAGTAGCGCCACGAGTCCGGGTTCTACGGCGGGCCGTCCCAGTAGTAGAGCAGCAGGACGGCCAGTACGCCGACGAGCGTCGCCCAGCCGGCGGCGGGCAGCCAGCCGGGCACCGACAGGGTCCGCCGGGCGTCGACCGGGTCGCTGGTCGAGTCCTCGGTCGGTCGCCCGGTGAGCCGGGTGAGCCTGCTCACGCCCCCGCCCCGATCGTCGCCGCAAAGTCGTCCGATGTGGCCGGACGGGCCGATGCGGCCCGGGCGGTCGTCCGGTGCGCCGGTCACCTGATCGTGCAGGTATGGCCCTGGTGGTCCGGCGGTACGCCCTGGTGCCTCGGCCGGCTGGCAGACCACCACGTCGCGGACCGCGTACATCGGCCGGGCCCGTACCTCGACCAGGATCCGCCAGGTACTCGCCGAGCACCCCGAGGATCAGGAACAGGCCGGTGAATCCGCCGGACACCAGGATCGCCAGGGTGGTCCACCCTTCGATGGGGTCGGACTTGACGAGGAACACCGCGACCGCGTACGCGATGCCGGCGAGCGAAAGGGCGCCGAACGTCAGGGACAGTCGGTGTGCCACCCGTGGCCCGAAGTCGGAGAACGACAGCAGGATGTCGAAGGCCAGGCTCGACGTCTCCCGGTCCAGCCGCCGGCGCGCGGCGGTGTCCACCGTGGTCCGGATGTACCGCAGGTGCTCGTGCCGGTGCCCGAGGATCGCGTACAGGGCCTTGCGGTAGCGGACCCTTTTCCGCATGGCGAGCATCGGGGCCAGCGTGCGCCGGGAGGTCAGTCTCAGACGCTCGGTACGCAGCGGGGTGTCGAGGTCGCTGTACCGGTTGACCAGGCGGTAGAACACCCGGCGCCGACTACCTGGTCCGGGCGGAGGAGGCGGCGCGGCTGGTGGCCGCCGTCGACTCGCCGGGGCTGCGGCTGCACCTGGACACCGCCTGCATGGCGCTGGCCGGTGACGACGCGGCGGCCAGCGCCGACCGCTTCGCTCCGCTGCTGCGCCACGCCCATCTCAGCGAGCCCGACCTGGCGGCGGTCGGCACCCCGGACCGCGCCCACGCCGACTTCGTCGCCGCGCTGCGGGCCGTCGGGTACGACCGGTACCTGAGTGTCGAGATGCGCCCGACGGACGGCGATCCAGTCGCCGCCGTCGATCGCGCCGCCCGGTACGCCGTGGCACTGTGCCGTGAGCGGCCTTGACCGGCACCCGACAACTCGACCCCCCAGGCGACCAGGTACCAGGCGACCAGGTACCAGCGCCCTCCCGGAGCGACCGGCGGGTACCGCGTTACGACCGACGCGACTTCGCACCCCGGCGCAGCCGGTACGCGGTAGTGGTTCCGGTGATCAACGAGGGTGACCTGCTGCGGGCGCAGCTGAGCCGGATGCACGACCACGGTCACGGCCTTGACGTGCTGATCGCCGACGGGGCAGCACGGACGGCTCCGTCGCCGACGACTTCCTGGCCGGCCACGGCGTACGGTCGGTGCTGGTCAAACGCGGTCCGGGCCGGCTCAGCGCGCAACTGCGGATGGCCTTCGCCGCAGCCCTGGACGACGGCTACCACGGGGTGGTCACCGTGGACGGCAACGGCCAGGACGGCGTCAAGGCGATCGGCCGGTTCCGGGACAGGCTGGACGACGGGTACGACTACGTGCAGGGCTCCCGCTTCGTCCCGGGCGGCGTGGCGGTCAACACGCCCTGGTCCCGGTACCTCGGCATCCGGCTGCTGCACGCACCGTTGCTGTCGGCCGGGGCGCGGACCTGGTACACCGACACCACCAACGGTTTCCGGGGCCACTCGGCCCGGCTGCTCGCCGACCCCCGGGTCAACGTGTTCCGGGACGTGTTCGACGCGCACGAACTGCTGGCGTACCTGCCGGTGCGGGCGGCCCGGCTGGGGCTGCGGGTCTGCGAGGTGCCGGTGACCCGCGCCTACCCGGCGGGAGCGGTGCCGACCAAGATCAAAGGCCTGTCCGGGAACCTGGACCTGCTGGGCGTCGCCGCCCGCGCCGCCACCGGCCGCTACGACCCGGCACCCTGACCGGCCGCTACGACCCGGCACCTGACCAACCCAGCGGCGGATCGCCCGGCGGAGCTCAGCCCAGCAGCAGGGTCAGGGTGAGCGCGACGGCGGTGACGGTGACGGTGGCCACCAGCCCGGTCCAGCGCAGCCACGGCCGGCCGGACCCGGTCACCGGCAGCCGTCGCCAGCGCAGCACGCCGGCCGCCACCCCACCGGCGGCGAGTCCGGCGGCCACCGCCCACCAGCCGGCCCACACGTCGTGCCAGGCACCGGCGAGGTGCCCGATCAGCAGGTAGAGCAGCGCGCTCGACGCCGAGCCGATAACGTTGAGCCGGTCGGTCACCGGCAGCCAGCGCCGCCGGCCGCCGAACGCGGTCGCCGCCGGGGTGGCCGCGGCGGCCAGCAGCAACACCACGGTGACGCCGATCAGCAGCGGCCCGGCCCCGGCGGCGTCGCTGTCACCGGCCACCCCGAGCAGCGCCAGCCCGATCGGCTCGACACCCTTGTCGGTGTTGCCGAGCACCACGACGCCGTCGCCGGTGGCCGGGTCGAAGCCGACGTACGACCGGAAACCGCCGGTCCCGCCGTTGTGCCAGGTGATCGCCCGACCGTCGTACGTGGTGGTGAACCAGCCGTAGCCGATCCGGCGGGTGTCGTCGTCGGCGGTGAACCGGGGCTGGGTGGCGTCCGCGCCGGGCGCGGAGCCGTCGAGCAGCGCGGTGACCAGCCGGGCCAGGTCCGGGGCGGTGGACCACAGGCCGATGCCGGCGCCGGCCAGCCCGGAGCCTTGCCACGGATCGGCGGCGCGCCCACCGGCGGTGGATCCGGTCGTCGCACCGGCCGGCAGGTCGGCCCCGTCGAGGGAGTAGCCGGTGTCGCTCATGCCGAGCGGGCCGATCAGCCGTCGCTCGACCAGCGCTGGGTAGGAGCCGGCGTCGGCCTCTCCAACACTCCCGGTCTGCTCAGCCTGGTCAGTCTGCTCGGCCAGCGCGATGCCGAGCAGCGCCGCGCCGAAGTTGGAGTAGTGCACCTCGCCCCGACCGTCACCGACCCGGGCGCGGGTCAGCGCTGCGCGGATCCGGTCGACGTCCAGACCGGCGTACGGGTCGGTGCCGCGCAGCGCCCCCAGCGTCATGGTGAGCGTCGCGGTTGCGCCGACCGTCGGCAGCCGGGGCAGCCCGGACCGGTGGCTGGCCAGCTCAGCCAGGGTGATTTCACCGACCGTCGGGTCGGCGAACTCCTGACCGGGCAGCGCCTCGGCGAGCGTCGTGTCGCCGTCGACCTGCCCGGCGGCGATCTGGTCGGCCAGCAGCATCCCGGTCAGCGTCTTGCCGATCGAGCCGATCTCAAACGGGGTGTCCGGCCGTACCGGCTCGCTGGCGCGGCCGACGGTGCCCGGAGCGCGGTCACCGAGTCCGGCGACCCGTACCTGCCCGTCGGCGATCCGCGCCACCGCCAGACCCCGGTAGCCACCGGGGTCGTCGATCACCGCGCGGACCTCGTCGGCGAGCGCGAGGTCACCGGTGGCGGCGTCGCCGAGGCGGGCCGGCCAGGGCGCGATCAGCGCGGCGAGCAGCCCGCCGACGACGGCGACAGCCGCCGCGACGATCAGAGCGCGGGTACGCGTCGGGGTCATCGGTGTGCTCCGGACAGGACGATCAGCAGGGGGACGACCCGTTCCGGCGGTACGGCGTACTGCCCCCGGGTCGACGTGCGCAGCCAGCCGGCGCTGACCAGTTGCCGCAGGTGGTGGTAGAGCTGACCGGTGGTGCCGAGCCCGTCGACCTCGGCCAGGGCGGCGACGGTCCGGGTGCCGGCCAGGATCTGCCGGACCAGCAGCAGCCGCACCGGGTGGGCGAGCGCGGTGAGGGTGTCGGCGTACCCGGTCCAGTCGGCGTCGAGCAGGTCGTCGACGGTGTGCCCGTACTGCCAGTCGTAGTGTTCGCCGGTCGGCAGGGTGACCGTGCCGGTGTAGAGCACCGCGCCGGAGGTGCCGCCGACCTGGTCCTTGAGTCCGTCGAGCGCCCAGAACGGGTTGCCGGTGTCCGGTCCGACGGCGTTCGGTCCGGTCGACGCGTCGCCGACGGCTCGGTCGGCGTCAACGGCTCGGTCGGCGTCGAGACGCGCGACGAGGTCCTGCACGGTCCGTTCCAGGGCGGTGACCCGCTCGGTCAACTCCGGCTCAGTCATCACCCCATTATTACGTAGTTACGTAATTTCTGCAATCGGAGTGGGTCGGGTCGCGGGCCACCTGCCCCGCCGTCGCCACGCACCACACCACGATCAGCAGCAACAGCAGCCGCTCCAACGTGCCGACCAGCAGCCCGCCGCCGACCAGCAGCATGCCCAGCCCGACTGCGGCGGACAGCGGCAGCGCGGCGGCGGCCCCGAGCAGCGCCAGCCGGCGCAGCGGACAGGTCGACACCGGCGACCAGAACACGGCGATCATCGCGAAGACGCAGCAGGCGACGGCGACGATGCTGGCCCCGCCGTGCACCAGGTCGGTGGCGGTGACCGGGTCGTGTGGCGGCAACGGGCAGCCGTCCCGGCAGGAGACGGTCGCTGAGACCGTCGTCGCGCCGGCCGCCGCGACCAGCAGCCAGGCGGCGGCGCGGACCGGGCGCAGCGCCCCGGCGAGCAGCAGCAGGCTCACCGCCAGGGCGAGCAGCCCCGACTGGTACGCCACCACGGAGCCGCCGTCGCCGACCCCGGACTCGCTGACGTACCCGCGCAGTCCCGGACCGGGACCGGCGACCACCGCGACCGTCACGGTCACCGCCCCGCCGACCGCGCCGACCGCCGCCCCGACCGCCCACCACCTGGTACGCCTCACCCGCCTACGGTGTCACGCGGTCCCGGCTCACGTGGTTGCGGTGTCAGGCCGGCCGGTCCGGATCGGCGTGGCTGCCCGCCGGATGTGTCGGTGGTGCCGGCCGGTGGTGCCGGACCGGTCGGATCACCGCCCCCGGCCGCAGCAGCGCCACCAGCCGGGCCTGGACGTGTCGGGTGACGCCGTCCCGGCCGTCGAAGTTGATCTGTGCGCCGATCAGTTGCACCCATCGGATCCCGTCTTCGATCGAAACGTCGCCCACGTGCTGCACCCGCAGTCGGAGCGCGCCGATGCCGTACCGGTAATCGGTTTCCGACATCTTGATCACGTCGCCGACCTCGACCGGAAGATCACTGTTGCTCATTGTCGTCCATCCTTTCCGGCACCATTTCCGGTGGCTGCAGGCCGTGTAGTTGCAGTACCGCGCGGACTCTTCTGGCCGCCGGATCCCGGTGCCGGTCGAGGTAGGCCAGCGCCTTGCGGAACGGCCGGCAGTACACCTGCCCGCACGGCAGGCAGCCGTCGTTGCGGCGGGGCATGTGCCGGGTGACCAGCCGTCGGGCGTGGGTGATCACGTCGTCGTGTGCGGTGGTGTGCTGCGGGCCCGCGTTGGTGGGCAGCCGGCGTAGTTGTCGCGGTAGTCCGCCGATCCCGTCGTTTCTCGGCATCGTTCACCTCCCGGGTGGAGTGTCGAGTCGAATCTTCCTCCACTCCACCCTGGACTTCTCAACCCAGTCAGCGGAAGATAGGTCAGCGGCAATCCGCACCCATCTACCGGACAATCACCTGTATCCGAAAGGTGTGCACCGTGAATACACTTCCGGAAATCCTCCGTCAGCTGCGAAGCGAGCGCTCCGTCACCCAGGATCAGGTCGGTGAGGCGATCCTGGTCTCCGGTTCGTTGATCGCCGCCTTCGAGCAGGGCCGGCTGGTCCCGCAACCGGACACCGCCGCGCGACTGGACGAGTTCTTCGGCTCGGGTGACCGGGTCCGCAAGTCGGCGGCCGAGGCGGCCGAGGCCCGTGAGCTGGAGCGGGAGCGGCGTCGGATGGCCCAGGCGGTCTGGTTCCGCCCGTGGGTCCAGCTGGAGGAGTCCGCCACCACCCTGCGGTACTACCAGGCGTCACTCATCCCCGGCCTGCTGCAGACCGAGGAGTACGCCCGGTCGGTGCTGGACAGCGGCCTGCGCAGTCAGCGCGAGGTCGACGAGCTGCTCGCCGTCCGGATGGAGCGCCAGTCCGTCGTGCTGGGCCGCGAGGATCCGGCGATCTGCGTGTTCATGATGGACATGGCGGCGCTGCGCTCGGCGCACCCGGCGATGGCCAAGGCGCAGCTGGAGCGGCTGCTGGCCGAGTCGGAGCGCCACCGGACCTTCGTGCACGTGGTGCCGGACGGGGTCGGCATGCACATCGGCCGGTCGGTGTCGTTCGTGCTCGCCTCGCTCGACAACGGCGCACTCGCTGGATACATGGAGGATATTTTCGAGGGCCGGCTTGTCACGGAGCCGGCGCGGGTGACCGGGCTCGATCGGGCGTGGCACACTGTCAACGCGCTCGCCCTGAACGCGGCCCAGTCCCGGGATCTGATCCGGCAGATGGTGAGGGAGCTATGACCACCGAGCCGATGTGGCGCACGTCCCGCCGCTCGAACGCCTCCGGCGGTGACTGTGTCGAGGTCGCCGACAACCTGCCCGGCCGGGTGCTGGTCCGCGACTCCAAGGACCGCACCGGCGGCACCCTGGCCTTCGACCCGCCCGCCTGGTCCGCCTTCGTCGCCACCGTCAAGCGCTGAGCCGCACCCCGGCTGGGGCGAGACCGGTCAGTCGCTGTAGTGGTACCGGGCCTTAATGATCTTCACTTCCTTCTCGTCGGCCCGGTACACCAGGCGGTGTTCGTCATCGATCCGCCGCGACCAGTAGCCGGACAGGTCGCCTTTCAGGGGTTCCGGCTTGCCGACACCGGTGAACGGGTCACGCTGGATCTCGCCGATCAGGCGGGTGATCCGGCGCGCCTTCTTCCGATCCGAGGCGAGCCGGAAGAGCAGGTCTTCCCATGCGTCGGGATCGAAGTTGACCTCCCTCACTCCTCGCCCCCGGCCATCTCCCGTAGCTCATCCATGGTCTTGGCGATCGAGGAGCCGCCCGCTCGGTCCCGGGCGACGGCTTCCATGAGCCGCCTCGCGTTCGCGGGAGACCGAAGCAGGTACACGGTTTCTTGCCAGGCGTCGTAGTCCTCCGCCGACATGAGCACCACGTCCCCGCTGCGCGAGCTGATGCGTACCGGGTCGTGGTCGTCGTTGACCTGCGCGATGAGGGGGAACAGGCGCTGCCGTGCTTCGCTTGCGCTGATGGACATGGTTGCGCTCCTTCCAGCCAGTACAGGAATACCGTACCATTGTCGTACCTAAAACCTGTACGACTTTGGTCGCTGAATGGCGAAGCGCGCGGCGGATGCCGGGCTGGCGTCGAGGATGCGTACGAGGCGGCGCTTCAGGCACCAAACCCGGCGATAGCGCAGCGTGACGGTTAGCCAACCGGGCGACGTGCTCGCGTCGTCGAGGGTCAGTTGCCGGTGCCGAGGTTGGCCATCATCGCGGCCGGGTAGCGGTCGCCCCGTGCCGAGCCGGCCGGCACGGCCTTCTCGATCTCGGCCAGGTCGTCCGCGGAAAGCACCAGGTGGGCGGCGGGCAGGGCCTCGGTCAATCGATTGCGGGTACGGGCGCCGACGAGCGGGACGATGTCGCCGCCCTGAGCCGCCACCCACGCGATCGCCAGCTGAGCCACGGTGCAGCCCTTCGCCTCGGCCACCCGCCGCAGCGCCTCCACCAGGGCCAGGTTGTGTTCGACGTTGTCACCCGAGAACCGTGGCATCCGGCTGCGGTGGTCACCCGGTCGCGCTTCGGTGTTCTGCCAGTGGCCCGAGATGAGGCCTCGGCTCAGGACGCCGTACGAGGTCATCCCGACGCCCAGTTCCCGCAGTGTCGGCAGCACGTCGGCCTCCACCCCGCGCGAGATCAGCGAGTACTCGATCTGCAGGCCGGCGACCGGGTGCACGGCGTGCGCCCGGCGGACCGTCTCGGCACCCACCTCGGACAGTCCCACATGCCGCACGTACCCGGCTTCGATCATGTCCTTGACCGCGCCCACCGTGTCCTCGATCGGCACCTCTGGGTCCAGTCGTGCCGGCCGGTAGATGTTGACGTAGTCGACACCCAGCCGGGTCATCGCGTTGACGAAGACGAGGAGCATGATCCTGATCGGCTGCGAGAAGTCGCGCGGCCGGGTAGGACCCGCGAAGCAGGCGCCAGATGACCCGGCCGGCAGGGCCGCACGAGGTCTGTCTGCAGCCCGACCAGCCTCGATCAGTAGATCAGTTGAGAGGTTTGAATGTATCGATAACTGCCGGTAAGGTCGTGCTTGCATGTCGTTACCGAGATGGGAGCATCTGTGAGCAAGATCAGAAGCATCTTGGTAGGGGGCATCATCGTCGCGTTGGTCGCAGCCGTGCCTGCGCCAGCCTCGGCAGAGCCTGGGAAGTCGGAGGTGTCTGACATCGCGCCGGCGATAGAACCGGCCACAGACGAAGCGCACAAGTACGCCCAGCTCTTCGCTCGCCAGGAGAAACTCAACGATGCGGCTGACGCCATCCGGGTGGCAGCCGGCGACCTGGCTCTGTCGGGTTTCGCTGGTGACCGAGTTGATCCCGCCGCCAACACCCTGACTGTTTACTGGCACGGTGAGCTGACAACGGCGGTCGAGATCGTTATCGCGAAGGTGCGCCGGGCTGGAATTGACGTCGAGGTGCGGGCCGCAGCCTACTCGCTGCACATCCTCGAAAAGGAGGCTGACCGTCTCGCGGGACAACAATTCTCGTCTGGCCGCGTCGTGCTCGTCGGCCCGGCCCCGGACGGCAACAGCCTTGAAGTCGGTGTCACACTGGCCGACGGCGACAGGCGCGCATCTACCGATCTGCGCCAGGTGTCTGACGAGCTAACCGGTAGCGTGAAACTGGACGTGTCGCTCGAGTCGCCCGCCGAATTTACGACCCGGTTCGCGGACACCCAGCCCTACTGGGGTGGCGCGCTCATCCTGAATGGCGGTGCCTGTACCTCAGGCTTCGGTGTACGGGGCAACAACGGCGCAGCCCGCTACCTGCTCACTGCGGCGCATTGCGGTGCTGGGCAATGGCGAACGGGCAACGGCACCGTGATCGGCAACACCCTCTCCAACACGACGGTCGAGTACGACGGCATGCTGATCCTCACCAACGCTGGCTACAGCGTGTACGAGGGCCCATCCTTCGCCAGCGGCGACACCAACACGGGTCGCAACATCAGCGCTGCGTCCACCAACCACGTCGGCAACCTCGTCTGCTCCGGTGGATCCTTCTCCGGCTCCGCCTGCGGCTGGACCGTCCAAGCGCTCAACCAGACCCTCACGCCCATCGGCGGACCCACGATTCGAGGCTTGGTCCGAGCTGAGGGCGCGAACCGCGTCGGGGGGGGGGGGGGAAGGGAGAAGGGGGGGGAGGGGTGGGTTCCGTGCCACCACCACAGACACGCACCCAGAACCCCCCACCCCCCCCCCCCCCCCTTGTTCTCGTCTCGTTTTTGTTTTTTTGTTCGGGGTGGGCCCCCCCCCCCCTTCCCCCCTCTCCCCCCCCCCCCCCCCCCCCGGCCCGGTCTATGTACAGTCCGGCAACAGCGGCACGGCCCGCGGCATCATCAGCCTACGCTCGGCGAACCGCGACGAAATTGTGCCCTGCAGCGGAGTACCCAGCGGAGACATCAACGATCCCAACTCCCGGCAATGCTCGTGGAAGTGGTGGTACGTCGACATCAACGAGCAACTTTCCCGGCTCAGTGTGAACTTCCTCACCCCCTGACATTATCGTTCAGCTACTGGTCGGTCCGGACGGAATTCCGTCCGGACCGACCGAGAAAGGCGCGAACTCAGCCGAGCCCCGTTCCACCACGATTGGCTTCCGATAATGGTCAGATAGTCTCTCCGCCTCACCTGCTGCCCCATCCACCGTCATCACCAGCACAGCTGAGCCGTCGGGCGACGGACCCGCGCCAGAAACAGCGATACCTTCGCTGCGCCAGTACTCCACATCGGCCATGACCTGCTCGGTCAACACCAGCATCTCCTGCTCCGAGAGCCGGGCGTCCGCGAATCGGATGTCGACGTTGGCGAACCGATTCCGGACCACCACGTCGAGATCGCTGCCCGGCTTACGATAGACGGTCATCGTCCCGGCGGGCTCATCCAATATGATACCCGCATACCATCGTGCGTACCTCGTGCGCAGCAAATCCTCTACCTGCTCCGCAGCTTGGTCAGGCCTGGCCCCACCAACGTCGTCTCCCACGGCGCACCCAGTAGCGGCCAGCACCACGGCGACAACCAAGGCCAAGATTCTAGTCTTGCTGGGCACTACGCTTCTCCTCACTACACGAGCACTACCTCTCGCATTCGACGCTGCACGGGCTGCCCGGGTTCCCGTCCTGCTGCATCCCATGGGTCCTCGCATGGGGACGGTGAGCGCGCGGTGGGTCGGCGGATTGAAGCAGGCACAGATTGTCTTTGTCGACCATCACGGTTGGCGCCACGTCGTCGGACACACCCTGGGCTCCCGGGAGCCGGCACGGACACTTCGCTGACGGCCTGAGCCGTCCGGCCGGCGATCGACGTCACCGCAGATCGAGCCGCATGAGCACCCGCGCGAACCCGGCGAGTACCGAGGCGGTGTCGGCTACCTTCACGAAACCGGCGTGCTCGAAGGCCGCGCGGGTACCGACATAGGCCATCGTGAGGTCCACCTTTTCGCCACTGTTGTCGACGGGGTAACCCTCGATCGCTGGCGCGCCGCGCTCGCGGGCGAAGGCGACGGCACCGGCGAGCAGGTGGTGCACGACACCCCGCTTGCGGTGGCCCGGCCGAACCCGGAAGCACCACACGCTCCACACATCGAGATCGTCGATGTGCGGGATCCGCCTGTTGCGCGCGAAGCTCGTTGCGGCTCGCGGGTGCACCGCCGCCCAGCCGACGACCTCGTCGCCGTCGTAGGCGAGTACTCCGGGAGGTGGATCGAGTCCGACGAGTTCGCGCACCCGCTCACCGCGCATCGGTCCGCGCAGCAGCAGGTTTTCCTTCGAGCCGATGCGGTAGCTCAGGCACCAGCACACGTTCGCGTCCGGTCGCTTCGGGCCGACGACAGTCGCGACGTCCTCGAACACCGTCGCCGGGCGGACTTCGATCGTCATGACGCCTACCCTGCCACCGTCCACCGACACACGGCGGTCAGCTGCGGCGCGGTGTCGCTCGGCGGCGCGGCTGCGGCACCGGCGGCACCGGGACGCCGGCGGCCTCCAGCGCCTCCCGCTGACCGCGAGCGGCGAGCCGGTCGGCGCGCTCGTTCTCCACGTGACCGGCGTGGCCCTTCACCCAGTGCCAGACGACCTCGTGGTGACGGGCGACGGCGGCGTCGAGCTCCCGCCACAAATCCTCGTTCTTGACCGGCTCGCCGGCTTTCGTACGCCAGCCGTTGCGTTTCCAGTTCGCCATCCACGACAGGACACCGTTACGGACGTACGTGCTGTCGGTGTACAGGTCGACGGTGGACGCCCGGGTCAGCGCGGCCAGCGCCCGGATCGGGGCGGTGAGTTCCATCCGGTTGTTCGTCGTCGCGCCGGCCTCACCGCCGCACAGTTCCTTCTCGGCCTCGCCGTAGCGCAGCAGGGCGCCCCAACCGCCCGGCCCCGGATTGCCGCTGCACGCGCCGTCGGTCCAGATCTGCACCCGCGTCGTCCTCAGCCCTGCCACCCGGACAACCTACTGGTCGGCTTGACCGCGGTCGTCCCGGCACGGCCGTTCACTCCGGTACCCACCGTTTCGCGACAGCAGGCGGAAGGGCGGAGCGGTACGTCGAGTCGTCAACTCCGTGTCGGCAACCTCAACCCTGCACGTCGAGGTCACGCAGCGCGTACCGCAGGTGCGACCACTCCTCGTCGAGGATCACGTGAAGGCAGTGCAGGACGGACACGTCGTGCTCGGGTGACCACGCGCTCGGTCGGGGCTCGGCGAGCAGGTCCGCCGTGACGGTGGTGAGGAACTCCCGGACCATGGCCTGCCGCTCGGCACGTAGCTGGAGCACCACCGTGAGGGCCGGCTTCTCCGTCGCGAAGATCGACATGTCGAAGCCGTCCAACTCGTACTCGGCGTGGGGCTGGCCGAGCGGGTGGAAGGGCTGAGGCAGGCGCAGGATCGCCTTGCCGAGCCAGGCGTCGGTGGCGAACACGAGGTGGCGAAGCGTCTGCGCGAAGGACCACTCACCGTCGACCGAGACGTCGACGGCACCCTCGGGCAAGGACGGAATACGGTCAACCGCGGCCGCCCACGCCAGTTCGAGTGCCCTCCACGCCGTGCGCAGACCGTCCGGATCCTCGGCCCGCATCAGCTCACGCCCGGGGAACCGCCGGTTGAGTTCGGCCTCGACGAGCGGCACGACGTCGACCCCGTTGACCAGCAGCGCGCCGTCGGCAAGCCACGGCGCGTCGATGTCCAGCCCGCGCACGTCGACGCCGCGCATCACCGCGCCGGCCAGCGTCGACCGGTTGAACCGGGCACCCCGCAGGTCCCGGTCGACGAAGCTTGTGACGTCCTCCCGAGTCATCGCACTCCTCCCGTCCTCTCGGCTCCGGTCCCCCCGGCTCCCGCCGTCGGCGACCGCAGCGAGGCTACCGCCCGGGTACGACGCGGGCTGGCGTCTCTGCGGCGCCGACCGTTGGGCGCAGCGGCAGTCGGAGTGCGAGGCCGACAACGGCCAGGCCGTACCCGAGGAAGACGGGTTGGAGCCAGGAGACCGGACCGATGACGGCGACCTGGACGACGATCCACAGGACCAGTGCGGCCCCGACGACGAGGTGGCCGAGCGGTGCCCACGACCGCCGGCTGACCGCGGCGACCACCACGACGCCGGGCAGGACCCCGTTGACCGCCGCCAGGGCGGCGCCGGCCAGCACCGGAGAGGCAAACGGCAGGTCAGCGGTGACGGGCCCGAGGTCCATGCCGCCGGTGGTCAGCCCAACGGCACCGCCGACCGCGCTGACGGCGAGGAACGTTTCGAGCCCGATGAGAACCCGCTCCCGGCGGAGCAGTCGCCGCCGGTCGGGGAGTCCACGCTCCGGCGCGGCCTGCCCTACCTGCTGACCGGGCGCGACGTCGCGGTCCGGGGTCAGCGCCAGCGAGCGCCGCAGCGACGCGGTCGAGCACAGCCCGACGAGCCCGGCCGCCAGGATGCCGTAGAGCGCCTCGATGATCGACCGCTGCGGCAGCAGGACGACCTCCAGCAGGATCCATCCGCCGAGCGCGATCCCCGACACCCCGGTGGCGGCCCACGACCAGTGCCGGCCGGTCACCCGTTGCACCGGGGCGAGCCAGCGCCACCGTGGTCTGCGCAGCAGCCCGAACGCGCTGACCAGCGCGCCGAGACCGAGACCGGCCCCCAGCACCAGCCCGGGTAGCCGCCAGGTGTCGATCAACGGCAGGTCACGGAGCCATTCCGTACGCACGAATTCGTTGCCGTACGGGTACAGCCACATCTCCACGCCGCCGCCGACCGCCGTGACGCCGACGAAGATCAGCAGGCCGGCCGCCACCCGTACCGTCCACGGGCGGGACCGGATCGGCTCGGGAAGCCCGGTGGTTGAGCCCATACCTCAACAGTGGCCGCCCGGCGCTGCGCCGGCATTGGGCCGAAGGTCCCGGACGGGCCGTTTCGACCGGGTCCCCGGCCCCGGTCCGGCCCGGTCACCGGTTCGGCGGGTACGGCGGGTGCGGCGCGGTCAGGCGCCGGGCAGCCGGGTGGCCCGACCCGGCGCGGCGATCCGCAGATCGGCCTCGATCTTGGCGGCGGTGGCCAGCAGGTGCGGCAGCAGTTCGCGGCGGATCGACTCGACGGTGTTGCGGCTGGCGTGCACCGAGATGTTCACCGCAGCGACCACTTTGCCGGCCCGGTCCCGGATCGGTGCCGCCACCGACCGCAGACCTTCCTCCAACTCCTGGTCGACGATGGCGTAGCCCTGGGCGCGGACCCGGTCCAGCTCCGCCCGCAATGCCGCCATGGTGTGGGCGGTACGGGAGGTGAGCCGGTCCAGCCGGCTGCGCTCCAGCCGGGCGACCGCCTCTTCCTCGGGCAGGTGCGCCAGCAGCACCCGGCCGACGGAGGTGGCGTACGCCGGGAACCTGGTCCCGACGTTGATCGACACTGTCATGATCCGCGAGGTCGGCACCCGGGACACGTAGACGATGGAGTCGCCGTCCAGCACGCACACCGACGACGACTCGTGCACCTGGGCGACCAGCCGTTCCAGGTGCGGCTCGGCGACCTCGGGCAGCGAGATGCTGGACAGGTAGGCGTAGCCCAGCTCCAGCACCCGGGGAGTG
The DNA here is from genome assembly GCF_056160425.1 of Micromonospora sp. ABR4_055. Taxonomy (NCBI): domain Bacteria; kingdom Bacillati; phylum Actinomycetota; class Actinomycetes; order Micromonosporales; family Micromonosporaceae; genus Micromonospora; species Micromonospora sp. ABR4_055. The sequence goes on along the minus strand of NZ_JBSWXD010000070.1, from coordinate 2,751 downwards.
AGCGAGAACATCCGTCCGTCGGTGCGGACGTAGCCGAGGTCGACCAGGGTGAGCAGGAACCGGCGGGCGGCGGCGCGGGTCAGGTCGCAGATCCGGGCCACCTCGCTGAGTGTCAACTCAGGATGCTGGGCGTCGAATGCGCGGATCACGGCGAGGCCGCGCTCCAACGACTGCACGAAATGAGTTTCCCGCCCGTGCTCGCTCATAACTCTCCTGTGGTGATGGTCGCCGAACCCTAACCGGGTTCCACGGTGCCCGGATCCGCCGATGATCTTGCTTCGCTGTCGGAGATCCGACCATCCGGTCCCGGGCTCTCGGCCAGCACCCGCTGTGCCACCGCGTACGCGCTGTTCGCGGCCGGCACACCCGCGTAGACCGCCGTGTGCAGCAGCACCTCGTTGATTTCCTGCGCGGTCAACCCGTTGCGCAGCGCGGCCCGCACGTGCATCGCCAGCTCGTCGGTGCAGTGCAGGGCGGTCAGTACGGCGAGCGTGACGCAGCTGCGGGTCCGCCGGTCCAGCCCGTCGCGGGTCCAGACGCTGCCCCACGCGTACCGGGTGATGAAGTCCTGAAAGTCGGCGGTGAACTCGGTCGTGTTGGCGACCGCCCGGTCCACGTGCGCGTCGCCGAGGACCGCTCGGCGTACCGCCATCCCGGCGTCATACCTCGGATCCGACGACGACGGTGCGGCCCGAGGGCCGGGCGACGGAGTCGTGGCGTCAACCGGCGGATCGGTCGGCATCGCCGGTCACCTCCTGTCCGGTGAGATGCGTCAGGATCAACTCGGACACCTGATCGGCCTGCTCGACGCTGGCCAGGTGCGCGGCGTCGGCGACGATCTGCAGGGTGGCGTCGGGGATGCCCGCGACGATCGTCTCGCTGTGCGAGGGCGGGGTGGCCGGGTCGTCGGCGCCGGCGATCACCAGGGTCGGCGCGGTGATCCTCGGCAGCAGCCCGGTCAGGTCCATCTGTCCGATCGCGACACAGCAGCCGGCGTACCCCTCGGCCGGGGTGGCCGCGATCATCTCGCGGGCGGCGGCGAAAACGTCGGGTCGCCGGGCGGCGAACCCGGGGGTGAACCAGCGGGCCGCCACCGTGTCGGCCACCACCCCGGTGCCCTCGGCCCGCACCGTGGCCGCCCGGTCGGCCCACGCCTGCGCCGGGCCGAGCAGCGCCGAGGTGCAGCAGAGCACCAACCGGTCGACCCGGGCGGCGGCGTGTCCGGCCAGCCACATCCCGGTCATCCCGCCGAGGGACACCCCGGCCACGTGGACCCGGTCCAGCTCCAGGCGGTCGAGCAGGGCGAGCACGTCGGCCCCGAGATCGTCCAGTCTGTACGGACCGGGCGGTACCGGGGAGCGGCCGTGCCCTCTCGTGTCGTAGCGCAGCACCCGCAGCCCGGCGCCGGTGAGCACCGGCACCTGCGGATCCCACATCGCCCGGGTGCTGCCCAGCGAGTTGGCCAGCAGCACCACCGGCGCACCGTCGGGTCCGACGATCTCGTGGTCGACCGCCACCGGGTGAATGTCGGTGGTCATCAGCGGTCCTCCTGGGTCGGTCGGCTGTGGTGATCGCGCAGCGCCCGGTCGATCAGTTCGCGGTACGCACCGAGGTAGCCGGCCGGGTCGAGCAACTCGTCCAGCTGGGCCCGGGTGAGCACCGCGCTGACCTGTGGGTCGGCGGCCAGCCGCTCGGCCAGCCCGGCGGCGGGACCGCCGGTGACCGCTACCTTGACGATCTCGTTGGCCCGGTGCCGGCCGAGCTGCCCGGCCAGCGCCCCGCTGACCCGCTCGGCGAGCAGCGCCCCGCCGGTCAGGTCGAGGTTGACCCGCATCCGTACGGCGTCCACCCGCAGCCCTTCCAGGCAGGTTCGCAGCCAGTAGGCGGCCGAGCCGACCGACTCCAGCAGGCTGCGTAGCGTCCGCCACTCGGCGTGCCAGCCGCCGGCCGCCCGCTGGTGCTCCTGGGTCATCGCGGCCAGCAGGGTGGCGACCAGCCCGGGGACCTGACCGGCGCAGGCGACGGCGGTGACGGCGGCGACCGGGTTGCTTTTGTGCGGCAGGGTCGACGAACCGCCGGGGCGTTCCTCGGCCAGCTCGGCGACCTCGGTCTGGGCGTGCAGCGTGACGTCGCGGGCGATCTTGCTGATGCTGCCGGCGGTGCCGCCGAGCACGCCGGCCAGGTCGGCCAGCCGGCTCCGGTCGGTGTGCCAGGGCAGCTGCGGGGCGGCCAGGTCGAGCTCGGTGGCGAGCCGGTCGACCAGGGCCGGGCCGTCGGCACCGAACGCGGCGAGGGTGCCGGCGGCGCCACCGAGCTGGACGGCGGGGACCTCGTCCCGGACGGTGCCCAGCCGGCGGGCGGCGGTGTCCAGCGCGGTCAGCCAGCCGGCGGCGACCAGCCCGAAGGTGGTCGGCAGCGCCTGCTGCAGCAGGGTCCGGGCGGGCAGCAGAGTGTCCCGGTGCGTCTCGGCCAGTCGGGCGGCGGCCGCGGCGGCCCGCCGTACGTCGTCCAGCAGCGGACCCAGCGCCCGGCGGACCACCAGCATTGCGGCCGTGTCCAGGATGTCCTGGCTGGTGGCCCCGGCGTGCACGTACCGGGCGCTGTCCGGCCCGACGGCGGCGCGCAACGCGGCGACCAGCGGCACCACCGGGTTGCCGGCGCCGGTCGCACCCGCGCCGATCGCCGCCGGGTCGAACCGGTGGTCGCGGGCGGTGGCGGTGATCGCCTCGGCGGCGGCCGACGGCACCGACC
>NZ_JBSWXD010000069.1:0-32799 GCF_056160425.1 Micromonospora sp. ABR4_055 | reverse complement strand
AAGTCATGCAAAACCAAAAAACCCCCCGCCCACCCCCCCCCCCCCCCCCCCCCCCCCCCTCCTTTTCCCCCCCCCCCCCCCCCCCCCCCCCCCCCCCCCCCCCCCCCCCCCCCCCCCCCCCGGCGAGTGGTTCGGTGGGTGTTACTTGGCCAGCGTGGTGCCGGTGGAGCGCAGGTGCTCGCAGGCGTCGACGACCCGCTTGGCCATCCCGGCCTCGGCCGCCTTGCCCCAGGCCCGGGGGTCGTACGACTTCTTGTCGCCGACCTCGCCGTCGATCTTCAGCACCCCGTCGTACTTGGTGAACATGTGGGTGACGACCGGGCGGGTGAAGGCGTACTGGGTGTCGGTGTCGATGTTCATCTTCACCACGCCGTAGTCCAGCGCGGCCCGGATCTCCTCCAGCAGCGAGCCGGAGCCGCCGTGGAAGACCAGGCTGAGCGGCTTCTCCTTGCCGTACTTGGCGCCGACCGCGTCCTGGATCTCCTTGAGGATCTCCGGCCGCAGCTTGACGTTGCCCGGCTTGTAGACGCCGTGCACGTTGCCGAAGGTGAGCGCCGCCATGTAGCGGCCCTTCTCGCCGAGACCGAGCGCCTCGACCATGGCCAGCCCGTCCTCGACGGTGGTGTACAGCTTCTCGTCGATGGCACCGACGACGCCGTCCTCCTCGCCGCCGACGACGCCGACCTCGATCTCCAGCACGACCTTGGCGGCGGCGGCCTCGGCCAGCAGCTCGGTGGCGATCTCCAGGTTCTCCTTCAGCGGTACGGCGGAGCCGTCCCACATGTGCGACTGGAACAGCGGCGCGCCACCGGCGGCGACCCGCTCCTTGGAGGCGGCCAGCAGCGGGCGGACGAAGCCGTCGAGCTTGCCCTTCGGGCAGTGGTCGGTGTGCAGCGCAATGTTGACCGGGTACTTCTTGGCCACCTCCTCGGCGAAGGCGGCGAAGGCCAGCGAGCCGCTGACCATGTCCTTGATGGTCGGGCCGGACAGGTACTCGGCACCACCGGTGGAGACCTGGATGATGCCGTCGCTCTCCGCCTCGGCGAAGCCCTGCAGCGCGGCGTTGAGGGTCTGCGAGGACGTGACGTTGATGGCGGGGTACGCGAACGCGCCGGCCTTGGCGCGGTCAAGCATCTCGGCGTAGACCTCGGGAGAGGCGATGGGCATCTCGAACGCTCCTTTGTACCGGTTCGGCCCGTCGACGGGCCGGATTCCATGCTCAGCTCACTGCGCTGGACCGCGCTGTCCTCCGCTAGGCAGTATCCCGCAGCGGCACTGCCCCGGCGACATCGGCCCTGTCTGTGGGCCTGCGACATCGGCCCTGTCTGTGGGCACGGTCAGCGGCGGTCGTACTTGTCGGGGATGACCAGGCTGATCAGCCAGCCGACGACGGCCATGACGATCGCTCCCCAGAATGCCGGCCAGAACCCGTCGATGGCGAACGGCAGGTCCAGTTGTTGCGCCAGCCAGTCGGTCAGCAGGAAGAGCAGGGCGTTGACGACCAGTGCGAACAGGCCGAGGGTGAGGAGGTAGAAGACACAGCCGACGACCTTGATGACCGGTTTGAGGACCGCGTTGACCAGTCCGAAGATCAGCGCCACGATGACCAGGGTCAGCGCGTTGTTGGTCGCGGTGTCACCGGTGACGTCGATGCCGGGCACGATCAGCGTGGTTATCCACAGGGCGACCGCGTTGACCGCGAGCCTGATCAGGAATCCCATACTGCCATCCTGCCACCCGGAGTAAACCACTGCGCCACAAAAACGGACAAGCCTCTTGTCTTGGACGGTGGTCGGCGGGCACCCCGGTTGACCCGTACCGTGGTGGGAGCACCGGTACGGACGAACGAACGGAGGCGAGACATGACCTACCCGGACGAGGACATCGCCCCAGGGGACCACCTCGCTCCCGAGGAACGTGACCCGGAGGCGCCCGCCGACGACGCGGTCGAGCAGTCGGTCGTGGCCAACCCGGTCGAGCAGCAGCCCGAGGTGCACCGCGGTCTGGAGGTCGACGACTGGGACGCGGTCGAGCAGTCCCGCATCGTCGACCTCGATGATGACGACGGCTACCGCTGACCGTTGACCGCGTCGGAGCGGCCGCCACGCATCCGCGATAAGACGGAAACCGCGCATCAGCGATAACCGGTGTCGACCGGTGTCGACCGGTGGCGGCCGGCTGGCACCATCACCCGGGTGCTGATGACCGTGACGACGACCCACCGGCCCGCCACCGACCTCGGCTACCTGCTGGTCAAACATCCGGACCGGATGCAGTCGTTCGACGTACCCACCGGCACGGCGCACGTGTTCTACCCGGAGGCCACCGAGCAGCGCTGCACCGCCGCGCTGCTGCTCGACGTCGACCCGGCGCGGCTCGCCGCCGGCGGCCCGCGCCGTGGCCGGCGCACGGCCGCGATGCCGGAGAGCTTCACCCTCGGCCAGTACGTCAACGACCGGCCGTACGCCGCGTCCAGCCTGCTCGCCGCCGCCCTCGCCAAGGTGTTCCGGTCCGCGCTGCGCGGTGAGAGCCGGGACCGCCCCGAGCTGCCCGGCACCGCCCTGCCGTTGACCATCCGGGTGCCGGTGCTGCGCTGCCGGGGCGGCGCCGCCCTCGCCGAGCGCCTGTTCAGCCCGCTCGGCTGGACGGTGACTGCCCGGCCCATCCCACTGGACGAGCGCTACCCGCAGTGGGGGGACAGCCGCTACGTCGACCTCACCCTGACCGGCACGCTGCGGGTCGCCGACGCGCTCAACCACCTGTATGTGCTGCTGCCGGTGCTGGACGACGCCAAGCACTACTGGATCGCCCCGGACGAGTTGGACAAGCTGATCCGGGCCGGCGAGGGCTGGCTGGCCGGCCACCCGGAACGCCGGTTGATCACCCGGCGCTACCTGGCCCACCGCCGGGTGCTCGCCCGACGCGCCGAGGACCGGCTCGCCGAGGCGCGGGCCGCCGAGCTGCGGCTGGCCGACGCCGGCCCGGGTGCCGACGCCGACCCGGGTGCCGACGAGGACGCGGGGCTGCCGGCGGCGGTCCGGCCGCGACCGCTGGCAGCGACCCGCCGGGCCGCCGTGCTCACCGCGCTGGCCGAGGCCGGTGCCACCCGGGTGCTCGACCTGGGCTGCGGCGGCGGTGCACTGCTGACCGAACTGCTCGCCCAGCCCCGGTTCACCGAGATCGTCGGCACCGACGTGTCGGCCCGGGCGCTGGAGCTGGCCGCCCGGCGGCTGCGACTGGACCGGCTCCCGGCGCGCCAGCAGCAGCGGGTACGGCTGTGGCAGTCGGCGCTGACCTACCGCGACGACCGGCTGCGCGGCTACGACGCCGCCGTACTGATGGAAGTCGTCGAGCACCTCGACCCGCCCCGGCTGCCGGCGCTGGCCGAAGCGGTCTTCGGCCACGCCCGCCCCGCAACCGTGCTGGTGACCACCCCGAACGTGGAGTACAACGTGCGCTACGAAGGCCTCGCCGCGGGCGCGCTGCGGCACCCGGACCACCGGTTCGAGTGGACCCGCGCCGAGTTCGCCGACTGGGCCGGCCGGGTCGCCGCGGCGTACGGCTACCGGGTCGGGTTCCGGCCGGTCGGCCAGGTCGATCCGGACGTGGGGCCGCCGACCCAACTGGCGGTCTTCACCCGCGACGACGCCGGCCCGGACAGCACCGGCCCGAACGGCGCGGGCGCCGGGGGTGCCCGGTGACCGTACTGGAGATCCCCGAACTCGCCCTGATCGCCCTGGTCGGTGTCTCCGGCTCCGGCAAGTCGACCTTCGCCCGCCGGCACTTCGCCGCCACCCAGGTGCTCTCCTCGGACACCTTCCGGGCAATGGTCGCCGACGACGAGAACGACCAGTCGGCGTCGGCGGACGCCTTCGACGCGCTGCACTACGTCGCCGGCAAGCGGCTGCGGGCTGGCCGGCTCACTGTGGTCGACGCCACCAACCTGCAGGAACATGCCCGGGCCGGGCTCGTCGCCGTCGCCCGGGAACACGACGTACTGCCGGTCGCGGTGGTGCTCGACGTGCCCGAGCAGCTCTGCTGGGAACGGACCCAGGGCCGGGTCGACCGCGCCTTCGGCCGACACGTGATCACCCGGATGCAGCGTGATCTGCGCCGCTCGGTCGGCCGGCTGGCCCGGGAAGGCTTCCGGCACGTGTTCGTGCTGCGCGGCACCGACGAGATCGACGCCGCCGAGATCCGGCTGACCCGGCTGTACAACGACCGGCGGGAGCTGACCGGGCCGTTCGACATCATCGGTGACGTGCACGGCTGCCGCGCCGAACTGGAGGCGCTGCTGACGAAGCTGGGTTGGGCGCTCGACCGCGACGACGCCGGCCGACCGATCGACGCCCGGCACCCGCAGGGGCGTACCGCGGTCTTCGTCGGTGACCTGGTCGACCGCGGCCCGGACTCGCCCGGCGTGCTGCGCCTGGTGATGGGGATGGTGCGGGCCGGCACCGCGCTCTGCGTGCCCGGCAACCACGAGCAGAAGCTGCTGCGCAAGCTGCGGGGCCGCAAGGTGACCGTGTCGCACGGGCTGGCCGAGACCCTGGAGCAGCTGGCCGCCGAACCGGCCGGGTTCACCGACGAGGTCGTCAAGTTCATCGACGGCCTGGTCAGCCACTACCGGCTCGACGGCGGTGCGCTGGTGGTGGCGCACGCCGGGCTCAAGGCCGAATACCAGGGCCGGGCTTCCGGCCGGGTGCGCGGCTTCGCGCTGTACGGGGAGACCACCGGTGAGACCGACGAGTACGGCCTGCCGGTGCGCTACCCGTGGGCCCGCGACTACCGGGGTGCCGCCACCGTGGTCTACGGGCACACCCCGACTACCCGCCCCGACTGGGTGAACAACACCATCTGCATCGACACCGGTTGCGTCTTCGGTGGCCGGCTGACCGCGCTGCGCTACCCGTCGCGGGATCTCGTCTCGGTGCCGGCCGACCGCGAGTACTACCCGCCGATGCGGCCGCTGACGGCCGAGCCGGGTGCCGCCGACGGCACCGGACCTGGGACGGACCGCCCCGACGACGTGCTGGACCTGCGTGACGTCACCGGCCGCCGGCACATCGACTACGGCTACGGGACCACGACGGTCCCGGCGGAGAACGCGGCCGCCGCGTTGGAGGTGATGAGTCGTTTCGCGGTGGATCCCCGGTGGCTGGTCTGGCTACCGCCGACCATGGCTCCCTGCTCGACGTCGACCCGGGACGGGTTCCTGGAGCATCCGGCGGAGGCGTTCGCCGACTACCGGGCCGCCGGTGTCGACCGGGTGGTCTGCCAGGAGAAGCACATGGGATCCCGGGCGGTGGTGCTGGTCTGCCGCGACCCGGCGGGCGACCCGCTGTTCGGCCACGGCGGCGGGGTGGTGCACACCCGGACCGGGCGGCCGTTCTTCACCTCAGGTGAGCGGACCGACGCGTTGCTGTCCCGGATCCGGACTGCGGCCGAGGCCGCCGGGCTGTGGCAACGGCTGGCCACCGGTGCCGGGCCGGCCGGTTGGCTGCTGCTCGACTGCGAGCTGCTGCCCTGGTCGGCGAAGGCGCTCGGGCTGATCCGCGACCAGTACGCCAGCGTCGCCGCCGCCGGCCGGGCCGCGCTGCCCGCTGCGTTGGACGTACTCGACGCCGCCGCCGGTCGGGGCCTGCCGGTCGGGCAACTGCGTGCCCGGTTGGCCCGGCGGGCCGTTGACGTCGACCGGTACGCCGACGCCTACCGGGCCTACGTCGGTGACCCGGACGCGGTGACGTTGGCGCCGTTCGCGGTGCTGGCCGCAGCCGGCCACTCGCCCGCCGGCCGGGACCACGGCTGGCACCTGGAGTGCGCGGACGCGCTGGTGGCGGCCGATCCACAGCTGTTCACCACCACCCGACGGCGGGTGGTCGACCTGGCCGACGACGCGGCGGTGGCCGACGCCACCGACTGGTGGTCGGAGCTGACGGCGGCCGGCGGTGAGGGCATGGTGGTCAAGCCGTACGCCGGACTGGCCGCCCGCAGCGGCACCGGCCGGCTGCTGCAGCCTGGCGTCAAGTGCCGGGGCCGGGAGTATCTGCGGATCATCTACGGCCCGGAGTACACCGAACCGGAGCGGCTGGCCGCGCTGCGCCGTCGATCGTTGGGCCGCAAGCGGTCGATGGCGCTGCGCGAACACGGTCTCGGTCTGGCCGCGCTGGATCTGCTGGCCGCCGGCGCACCGCTGTGGCGCCGACACGAGCTGGTCTTCGCGGTGCTCGCCTGCGAGTCCGAACCGGTCGACCCCCGACTGTGAACACTGGCCCGGTATGGTTCTGCAAATGTCAGTGCGCGAACGTGTCGGCCATGTGTTCCGGGGGGCGGCGATCGGGGTGGCAGAGGCCGTCCCGGGAGTCAGCGGTGGGACCATCGCCCTGGTCACCGGCGTGTACGAGCGGCTCATCGCCTCGGCCGGGCACCTGATCAGCGCGGTCCGGTACGCGGTCACCGACGTGCCCCGCAAGCAGGGCTGGGCACGCAGCCGGGAGCAGTTCCGGCAGGTGCACTGGGGAGTGATCATCCCGCTGGCGCTGGGCATGCTGCCCGGTCTGCTGATCGCCGCCCGGCTGCTGGAGCCGATGCTGGAGGAGCACCCAGAGCAGACCCGAGGGTTGTTCTTCGGCCTGGTGCTGGCCTCGGTGCTGGTGCCGGTTTCGATGATCGGCCGGCCGTGGCGCGGCCGGGACGTGTTCGCGGTGGTCGCCGCCGGGGTCGCGGCGTTCGTGCTGACCGGTCTGCCATCGGCCAGCATCGACCCGAACCCGGTGGTGGTGCTGCTGGCTGCGGCGGTCGCGGTCTGCGCGCTGGTGCTGCCGGGCGTGTCCGGGTCGTTCCTGCTGCTGACCGTCGGGCTCTACGAGCCGACCATCGAGGCGGTCAACGACCGGGACTTCGGCTACCTGGCGGTCTTTGCCGTCGGCATGCTCGTCGGGTTGACGCTGTTCGTAAAGCTGCTGCAGTACCTGTTGGAGCACCACCGGCGGGTGACCCTGGCGGTGATGACCGGAGTGATTGTCGGCAGCTTGCGGGCGCTGTGGCCGTGGCAGACCGAGGAGCGCGGGCTGCTCGCCCCTGGCGGCAACGTGCTGTCGGTGGTGTTGCTGCTGGTGCTGGGGGTCGCCATCGTCACCGCGATGGTGGTTCTGGAGCAGCGTCGGCTGCGCCGCGCGGCGGTCGATGTCACCCAGGAGGAGTCGCCGCAGCTGCCGACCCACCACTGAGCCCGGCCGGCCGGGTGTGGCCGATGCCGTGCCAGGGGTTCAGACGGTGCCGTGCTCCGCGTCCGGCAACTGGTCCAGGTAGTCGGCCGGCAGCGGCGTCAGGTCGTCGAGCCGACCGACGGCCAGTGCCCGGTAGGTGAGCCGGGCGGCCTCTTCCAGGTTGACCGCCCGTTTGTGGGCGAGCTCCACCGATCCGGCCAGTACGGAGCAGCCGTGCCGGGACAGGATCAGGCAGTTGGTGCCGTCGGCGGCCGCGTCGGCGGCGGCTCGGGCGAGACGCTGTCCGCCGGGCGGCGCGAACGGCACGGTGACGACGCGCCGCAGGTAGAAGGCGTGGTCGGTGGTGACCAGCCGGATCGGTACGCCGAGCGCGTCCAGCAGCAGCATGCTCTGCGGGTGCAGGTGCACGATGGCGCGGACGTCGGGGCGGGCACGGTAGACCGCCAGATGCAGCGCCAGCTCACTGGTCGGCCGGACCTGCGGTTCGTCGGGCAGGGTGCAGCCGTCCGCGATCCGCACCCGGGCGAACGATGCCGGGCCGAGCCGGTCCAGCCAGGTGCCGGACGCGGTTACCCAGCATTCATCGCCGCCCGGCAGGCGGGCGGACAGGTTGCCACCGGAGCCCACGACGAGACCGGCACGCACCACGTCGGACCCGACGTGGGCGAGCTGGTCCCGCAGATCGCCAGCGACGTACGTCACGCGGCGACCTCCGTAAACCTTGGGCACCTTGCCTGGCGGCTCCGCCTCCGCGAGTCGACCAGGCAAGGTGCCGTCAGGTCAGCGTGCCTTCTTGGTGGCGCGCTTACGCGGCGGGGTCAGCAGATCCGCGATCGTGGCGATCGCGGTCGGCACCAGCCGGTAGTAAGCCCACACTCCGCGCTTCTCCCGCTCCAGCAAGCCGGCCTCGGTGAGGATACGCAGGTGGTGGCTCACCGTCGGCTGGGAGAGCCCCAGCGGAGCAGTGAGGTCGCAGACGCAGGCCTCGCCTTCCGGTGCCGACTGGATCAGGCTGAGCAGCCTGAGTCGGGCCGGGTCGGCGAGCGCCTTGAGGACTCCAGCGAGTCGCTCCGCGTCCGCGCGTTCGATCGGCTCGCCGGCAAGCGGCGAGATTTGAGGCATGGTCATTTCAGCCAACGCAGTTCCCACGAAACCCATCCTTCCACCAAACAGCATCGATCCGCCTGCATATCAGCAGATCCGAATCGGCAAACTTTTAGGCCGGAAGGCCGAGGTCAGCCAACGTATAGGCGGCCCGATAGGCCAGTCCGGCTGCCCGAACCGCGTCACCGGCCCCACGATCGACGATCACCGCCACGCCGACCACCTCAGCTCCTGCCTTCTGTAGCGCCTCGACTGCGGTCAGTACGCTCCCACCGGTCGTCGAGGTGTCCTCCACTGCCAGCACCCGCCGGCCGGCCACGTCCGGCCCTTCGATCCGTCGCTGGAGTCCGTGCGTCTTGTCGGCCTTGCGCACCACGAAGGCGTCCAGTCGCCGTTGCTCCGCCGCAGCGGCGTGCAACATGGACAGAGCCACCGGGTCCGCTCCCAACGTCAGGCCGCCAACCGCCTCGTACTCCCAGTCCGCAGTGAGATCGAGCAGCACCCGTCCCACCAGCGGTGCGGCGGCGTGGTGCAGCGTCACCCGCCGCAGGTCGACGTACCAGTCAGCCTCGCGACCTGACGACAGCACCACCCTGCCGTGCACCACGGCCAGATCAGTGATGAATTTGCGCAGGTCGTCGTGGTCGCCCATGTCACAAAGAGTACTGCCCGTCACTGGGCCCCCATCCGCCGGCCCGGCAACTCGCCGATAACGCCATCCACGTCGCTAGCTGCCCATACACCACAAAACTCCAGGTCGCGGCAGCAGGAAGCGTTTCGACGGGCACGCTGGTACGCTCTCCGGCTCACTCGCGACCCTTCGGCCGGCCGGCGGCCAACCGGAGCAGCCCATGCGGAGCGTGACGCACCACAGTGGCGAGCGTCTTGTAGCGCCAGTCGGGGACGCTCACCGCCCGCCCCCTGGCCAGGTCCCGCAGACCATCGGCGACCACGTCGTCGGCCCGCAGCCACAGCCAGGTCGGCGAGCCGGAGGTCCGGATACCGGCGCGTTCGTGGAACTCGGTGCGGACGTAGCCCGGGCACAACGCCATCACCCGCACCCCGAGGTGGCGGACCGACATGTCGATCGACTCACTGAAGTTCGTCACCCAGGCCTTGCTCGCCGAATAGGTCGAACCAGCTGCTAACGGACCAAAGCCCGCCACCGACGAGACATTAATCACTCTGCCCTGTCGGCGTTGCACCATGCCGGGCAGGACGGCATGCGTCAACCGCAGCACCGCCTCCACATTGAGCCGCAGCAGCCGCAGCTCGTCCGCCTCGTCGGTGCGCCGGAACGACCGGTTCAGACCGATGCCCGCGTTGTTGACCAGCAGGTCGACCGGTGCGTCGACGGACCGCAGCCGGTCGGCCACGACGGTCACTCCACCGTCAGTAGCCAGGTCGGCGTCGAGCACCTCGACGGTCACGCCGTGCCGGTCGGCCAGGTCGTCAGCAAGCGTGGTGAGCCGCTGCCGGTCACGGGCGACCAGCACCAGCCGGTACCCGTCGCCGGCGAGCCGACGGGCGAAGCTGGCACCGAGGCCGGCAGTGGCCCCGGTGACCAGTGCGGTACGCAGGGCAGGCTTGTCCCCCACGTCGTCACCTCCTACGAGGACCGGGTCTCCCCGTACCGGCGGGTCGGTCCGCCCCGGGCGGACCGACCCGTGATCGACCGATCATCAGCTGGTCGGCGGCGGGGGGTTGCCCGGCGGATTCTCCGACGGTCCGGCAGCTGGCGGCGCACCTGGTGCCGGCGGCGGGCCGGGCGGGGTGGCCGGCGGCGGGCCGGCGGCCGGTGGTGTGCCGGGAGCGGCGGGGTAGCTCGGGTAGGCGCCGCCCGGCATCGGCGGCACGCCGTACCCGCCGCCCGGCACCGGCGGCTCCCAGGCGACGGCGGGCTTACGGAAGAAGTCGTTCGACGGCGGCAGCGCCAGCAGAATCAGCGCGGTCAGCAGCGCCAGCACGGTCACGACGCCGAGCAACAGGTTGGCCGGCTCATACCAGCCGGGCAGCGCGGCCTCCAGATCCCGTTGCACCTGCGCCGGGTCCGGCATGTTCGGGTCGGTGCTGGTCGGGCCGGTGGGCAACGCGCTGCCGGCCGCGCCGAGCGCGAGCCCGCCCCCGGAGCAGCAGAGGAAGATGCCACCGAGCACCCAGGTGACAATCCGAGACGGGTTCTTGCCCCGGTTGTTGAGCAGAGCCAGCACCACCAGGCCGGCGGCGATCAGCAGGCCGAAGATCGCGCCGGCGATCAGGGAGATCGTCGTGAGGCTGCTGATGGCCTCCATGTCGGTGCCGGCGTAGGCGTCCTCGTAGACCTGTTGCATCGTGCCCATCACCGACAGCGCGACGATCAGGCCGACGACCTGCAGCGCGGCGATCAGGAACAGCAGGTAACTCGAAATGGTGACGGTGCTCGGCCGCGCCTTGACCGGTGGCGCGGCCGGATTCGGATCCGACACGGCTCTCCTTCCCGAAGCTTCGGAAGATCACCGTAGCGGTACCCCGCCAGTGACACGGGGCAAACGGACGCCGCGTCGACCTCGCGTTTCGTCGCCGAACCCGGCCTCGCAGTCGAGCAGAGCGATCGACGGCACTCACCGACATACATCGATGCTGGTCAGCCGGCCTGCACCGCCAGCCCTTCCTTGTCGTCGGCGAGCTGCACCCGGACGGTGTCGCCGTCGCGGATCTCACCGGCCAGCAGCGCCTTGGCCAACTGGTCGCCGATCGCCGACTGGACCAGTCGACGCAGCGGCCGGGCTCCGTAGATCGGGTCGTAGCCGTGCTCGGCCAGCCAGCTGCGGGCGGTGTCGTCGACGTCCAGGGTCAGCCGGCGGTCGGCCAACCGCCGGCGCATCCGGTCCAGCTGGATGTCCACGATCGACCGCAGCTCCGCGCCGCTGAGCATCGCGAAGACCACGATGTCGTCCAGCCGGTTGAGGAACTCCGGCTTGAAGTGCGCCCGGACCACCGCCAGCACCGCGTCGCGGCGCTGCTCCTCGGTCAACGTCAGGTCGTTGATCAGCGTCGAGCCGAGGTTGGAGGTGAGGATCAGGATCGCGTTGCGGAAGTCGACCGTACGGCCCTGCCCGTCGGTGAGCCGACCGTCGTCGAGCACCTGCAGCAGCACGTCGAAGACGTCCGGGTGGGCCTTCTCCACCTCGTCGAGCAGGATCACCGAGTACGGCCGGCGGCGTACCGCCTCGGTCAACTGACCACCCTCCTCGTACCCGACGTAGCCGGGCGGGGCACCGACGAGCCGGGCCACCGAGTGCTTCTCGGCGTACTCGCTCATGTCGATGCGGACCATGGCCCGCTCGTCGTCGAAGAGGAACTCGGCCAGGGCCTTGCCCAGCTCGGTCTTGCCGACGCCGGTCGGGCCGAGGAAGAGGAAGCTGCCGGTCGGCCGGTCCGGGTCGGCGACGCCAGCGCGGGCCCGGCGGACCGCGTCGGAGACGGCGGTGACCGCGGCGGCCTGGCCGACCACCCGGGCGCCCAGCGAGGACTCCATCCGCAGCAGCTTGGCGGTCTCGCCCTCCATCAGTCGGCCGGCCGGGATACCGGTCCAGGCGGCGACGACGGCGGCGATGTCGTCCGCGCCGATCTCCTCCTTGAGCATCGCGCCGTCGGCCTGCAGCGCGGCCAGCTCGGTCTCGGCGCGGGCGAGCTCGCCCTGCAGCGCCGGGATTCGGCCGTACCGCAGCTCGGCGGCGCGCTCCAGCTCACCGTCGCGTTCGGCCCGCTCGGCCTCGCCACCGAGGCGTTCCAGCTCCTCGCGGGCGGTGGAGATCCGGGTGATGTGCCCCTTCTCCAGCTGCCAGCGGTCGCTGAGCGCGGTCAGCTGCTCGCGCTTGTCGGCCAGCTCCCGGCGCAGCCGCTCCAGCCGCTGCGCCGAGCCGGGGTCGGGCTCCTTGGCCAGCGCCATCTCTTCGATCTCCAGCCGGCGCACGGCCCGCTCGATCTCGTCGACCTCGACCGGCCGGGAGTCGATCTCCATCCGCAGCCGGGAGGCGGACTCGTCGACCAGGTCGATCGCCTTGTCCGGCAGGAACCGGTCGGTGATGTAGCGGTCGGACAGGCCGGCGGCGGCGACCAGCGCGGCGTCGGTGATCCGTACGCCGTGGTGCACCTCGTAGCGCTCCTTGAGCCCGCGCAGGATGCCGATGGTGTCCTCCACGGTCGGCTCGCCGACCAGCACCGGCTGGAACCGGCGCTCCAACGCCGGGTCCTTCTCGATGTGCTCGCGGTACTCGTCGAGGGTGGTCGCGCCGACCATCCGCAGCTCGCCCCGGGCCAGCATCGGCTTGAGCATGTTGCCGGCGTCCATCGAGCCTTCGCCCTTGCCCGCGCCGACCACCGTGTGCAGCTCGTCGAGGAAGGTGATCACCTGGCCGTCGGAGCCCTTGATCTCCTCCAGGACCGACTTCAGCCGCTCCTCGAACTGCCCCCGGTACTGCGCACCGGCGACCATCGCGCCGAGGTCGAGCGACACCAGCCGCTTGTCGCGCAGCGACTCGGGTACGTCGCCGGCGACGATCCGCTGGGCGAGACCTTCGACGATCGCGGTCTTGCCGACGCCGGGTTCGCCGATCAGCACCGGGTTGTTCTTGGTACGCCGGGACAGCACCTGGATCACCCGGCGGATCTCGGCGTCCCGGCCGATCACCGGGTCGATCTTGCCGTCGCGGGCGCTGGCGGTCAGGTCGACGCCGTACTTCTCCAGCGCCTGGTAGGTCTGCTCCGGGTCGGCGGTGGTGACCCGGCGGTCGCCGCCGCGCACCGACGGGAACGCGGCGACCAGGTTTTCCTCGGTGGCTCCGGCATCCTTGAGCAGCCCGGCGACGGCCCCGCCGACCCGGGCCAGCCCGGCCAGCAGGTGCTCGGTGGAGGTGTACTCGTCGCCGAGCGGGCGGGCGATCTGCTCGGCCGCGCCGATCGCGTTGGCGAACTCGCGGGACAGGCTCGGCTCGGCGACGCTGGAGCCGCGCGCGGCGGGCAGGTTCTCCACGGTCCGTACGGCGGACCGGCGGATCTCCACCGGGTTGGCGCCGACGGCCCGCAGCAGGCCGGCGGCGGTCGAGCCGCCGGTGTCCAGCAGGGAGAGCAGCAGATGCCACGGTTCGACCGTGGCATGGCCCCGCTGGTTGGCGATGGCGACCGCGGCGGTGATGACTTCGCGACTCTTCGTGGTCAGGCGTTCGGCGTTCATGTGCTCCCCTGTACGGCAGGTTGGTCCACTGATGAGGACACCACCAGACTTGAGTCTATTCCACTCAACTCCGATCGACGAGTCGACCGCCGAAGCCCGACCCGCACCGGTCTACCGCCCGTACGGTTCCCAGGAGATCTCCACCCACCCGGCACCCGACGGCTGTCGCACGTTGAGCAGCACCGCTCCGTCCGGTCGGACCGCCTGCACCGTCGCGTCCCGCAGCCGGGTGAGGTACGCACCCTGCACCGGCCAGTCGATCGGCTCGAAGCGGCCGTCGGAGCCGAGCGACCAGACACCGGTACGGGTGGTGACCAGCAACCGGCCACCGTCCGGCAGCGCCGACATCACGTCCGGCGGCGGGTCGTGGACCGGCACCGGCTCCAGCCGACCCCAATCGGCCCGCCAGACGAGCGGAAACTCACCCGGCAGGGGCACCGGCTCGCCGATCAGCCAGTAACCGCCCGACGGCGTCGTCTCTACGACGAACTGGCGGATCCGCTCCGGATCCGCGACGGTGACGCGTCGGTCCGCCACAGCCAGCGCACCCCGGTCCCACCGCCACCGTCATCGTCAGTCGCCACCGGCGCGCCGAACGCCACATGCAGCCGGCCGTCGTGCAGCCCGGCGACGGTCAACTTGTCGCCGATGTACCCGACGGTCTGCACGACCGGGATCGGCGGCTGCTGCGCCAACGGCTTCACCCCCACCTGGGTGGCTTCGCCGACCCGGGCGACACCGTCGGAGCCGCAGCACACCTGGTACCGCCCGTGCACGGCGGCGAACTCCGGCGGCATCGACCCGTCCGGGCCGTTGCCCCGGGTGAAGGTCACACCCCCGTCGAGCGACCGGTACCAGGCGGCGTCGGCGGACAGCACCAGGCTGCCGTGGCCGACCAGCATCGAATGCTCCGCCACCGCCGGGTCCGGGTGCTCCCGGTGCTGCCAGGACCGGCCGCCGTCGGCGGTCGCGTAGAGCACCGCCGGGCAACTCGCCGGCGCCCCGGCGCCCACCGACGTGTCGCATCCGTGGAAGTAGGCGTACCCGTGTTTGGCGTCGTCGAACGCGACGAATGGGGCGGCGTAGCCGGCCGGCACCCGCATCGGGCGGACCTCGACGGCGGGCCCACCGACAGGCACCGTCGCGTCGGTCGACGGGGCCGCGCGGTCTGGAGGTGGCCGGCGGATGTCGCCGATCGAACACCCGGTGAGGATCAGCAGGGCCGACAGAACGATGGCCGTGATGGACCCGCCTGCCCGACGTCGCATCCACCCTCTCCTTCCGTCCGCGCCCCACGACCGCCCGGTCCGGCGACCACGCCTGGGCCGATTCGGCACCGCGTCCGCACCAGTCTGCCGGGACGCGGCGCGACCGTCTGCCCTTAGGCGGCGTAGCGTGGACGGTGTGCGCGCACGTGTGGAACAGGTCGACCTGCCCGGCATCGGGGTACGCCACGACCTGATGACCGAGTCAGGCCGACGGATCGGTGTGGTGAGTCACCGGTCAGGGCGTCGGGACCTCGTCCTGTATGACCGGGACGACCCGGACGCCTGTGACGCCGACATCCCGCTGACCGACGACGAGGCGGAGGCGCTCGCCGACATCCTCGGCGCGTCGCTGATGCTCAGCCAGCTCGCCGGGCTGCGCGACCAGGCCGCCGGGCTGCTCACCGAGCAGGTACCGATCTCGGCCGGCTCGCCGTTCGTCGGCCGTACCCTCGGCGACACCAAGACGCGGACCCGTACCGGGGCGTCGATCGTGGCGGTGCTGCGCAACCGGGAGGTGCTGGCCTCTCCCGGGCCGGAGTTCCGGTTCGCCGCCGGCGACGTGGTGGTGGTCGTCGGCACCAGGTCCGGGCTGGACGGCGTCGGCGGCATCCTCGCCAACGACGACCCGGCCGGCTGACCCGGCCATGCACGACAGCGCACTGCTGCTGATCGAACTCGGCGCGCTGCTGCTGCTCCTCGGTCTGCTCAGCCGCCTGTCCCGGCGCTACGGGCTGTCGCCGATCCCGCTCTACCTGCTCGCCGGGCTGCTGTTCGGTCACGGCGGCCTGCTCCCGCTGCACGACATCCAGGACTTCTTCGCCGTCGGGGCGGAGATAGGCGTGGTGCTGCTGCTGGTGATGCTCGGGCTGGAGTACTCGGCGAGCGAGCTGATCGGCAACCTGCGCCGGGCGGCACCGGCGGGCCTGATCGACGCGCTGCTCAACGCGCTGCCGGGAGTCGCGTTCGCCCTGCTGCTCGGCTGGGGGCCGACCGCCGCCGTGGTGCTCGGCGGGATCACCTGGATCTCGTCGTCCGGCGTGATCGCCAAGATGCTCGGCGACCTGGGCCGGCTGGGTAACCGCGAAACGCCGGTCATCCTGTCGATCCTGGTCGTCGAGGACCTGGCGATGGCGTTCTACCTGCCGGTGCTCAGCGCGGTGCTGATCGGCGCCGGGCTCGCCGCCGGCAGCCTCGCGGTCGCGGTGGCGGTCACCACGGTCACCGTCGTGCTGCTGGTCGCGGTCCGGTTCGGCCACCGGATCTCCGCTCTGCTGTCGGTACGCGACCCGGAGGCGCTGCTGCTCGGCGTACTCGGATTGACCCTGCTGGTCGCCGGGATCGCCGCCGAACTGCAGGTCTCCGCGGCGGTCGGCGCGTTCCTGGTCGGCATCGCGCTGTCCGGGCCGGTGGCGCACAGCGCCACCGAACTGCTCACCCCGCTGCGGGACGTGTTCGCCGCGGTCTTCTTCGTCTTCTTCGGGCTGGTGACCGACCCCCGGGACATCCCGCCGGTGCTGCTGCCGGCCCTCGGCCTGGCGGTGGTGACGATGGGCACCAAGGTGCTGACCGGCTACCTGGCCGCCAAGCGGGCCGGCATCGCCGCTCCCGGTCGGTGGCGGGCCGGGCTGGCGCTGATGCCGCGTGGGGAGTTCTCCATCGTGATCGCCGGCCTTGCGGTCGCCAGCTCCGGCATCGAGCCGGCGCTCGCGCCGTTGGCCACCGCGTACGTGCTGATCACGGTGGTAACCGGACCGGTGCTGGCCCGGATTCCGGATTCCCGCTGGTTCAAGCATCGGCTGCGGGGGCGGCCCGCACCCCTCGCGGCCAGCGGAAATCACCTGACGGGAGCGGACCAACACGTACCGGCTTCGTGAAAGGCATTACCAGGGACTTCCCCGATCACCCTCCGACACGCTACCGTGGCGCGGCAGTAGCTAGTGGTAGGCCCAGGGCCGGTTGTGCCCTGTCGGCCGCGAACGGGAGGGTCCCCGTTGAGCGTGCAAGAGTCGGCGTTCCGCGGCTTCGCCAACCCGGTGGACCCAGCGCCCGCCGAGCTGCGCGCCTGGGCGTACCAGCCGGACTCGGTCCCGCTGCAGTCGATGCCGCAGGACTGGGACCTGCTCGTCTCCGGTGACCGGCTGATCACCACGCTGTTCGACCTGGCGATGGATCCGACCTGTCCGGCCCGCCGGTTCGCGCTGCACTGCCTCTACATCTACGCGGCGGACGGCATCCGGACCAACTTCCGCGCCCACCCGAAACGGCGGCTGCGCAAGCTGGTCGAGCAGGCCGAGCAGGACGGCGACGAGCTGATGTCGGTCTGGGCGCACAACACCCGGGTGCTGCTGGCCAAGCCGCAGCTGTTCGACTACCACGACTGGTGCGAGGGCGGCCTGGTCCGCAAGTCCCGCCGGCTGAGCTAGCATCCGCGAGTCCCGCGACCGCGACCTGCATCGCCCGCTGCAGGCCGGCCAGCAGCTGGTCCCGGTCGACCAGGATCGCCCGCTCCGGCTCGGGCAGCTCGGTGAGGAGTTGCATCATCACCGCGACCAGCGCGCCGACGAACGATCCCACCATCGCGGCGGCGGTGACCTCGTCGAGCTCGTCCGGGAAGGATTCGTGCAGCCCTCGGGCCGGCTCGGTCTGTCCGCTGAGCAGCAGCCGGAGCGCGTAGCCCTGCAGCGCCGGGCTGGCCAGGATCATCCGGACCCGGACCGGTACCAGCCGGGCGAACAGCTGGTCGGAAAAGGTGCTGGTGGCGATGTTCCGGGCACCGCTGATCGCGGTCAAGGCCGCGGTGCTGGCGCTGCTGTCCATCGGCACTGCGTACGGCGTACTGGTGGTGATCTTCCAATGGGGGTGGGGACTGGGGCTGATCGGTGTCGACCGCCCGGTACCGATCATGTCCGTGGTGCCGACGCTGCTCTTCGCCGTGCTGTTCGGCCTGTCGATGGACTGCGCTGCTGAGCCTGCTCGGTCACCGCGCCTGGTGGCCGGTCCGCAGGGTCGGCTAGCCGGTCTGCCCGGAACCTGGGCGGGCCGGCCGGTCCCGGCGCTGCGGCCGCCACACCACCAGGGCGGTCGAGGTGCGGCTGGTCGGGACCAGGTCACGTCGCGGGTACGGGCCGACCGACTCCAGCTCGGCGATCCGCTGGTACGCCTCGGCCAGCTCGGCGCGCAACCCGTCAACCTGCTGCTGCAGGTCGCCGACGAGCTGCTCCAGCCCGATGATCCGCTTGATGCCGGCCAGGTTGACGCCGTCGTCCTGGCTGAGCCGCTGGACCTCGCGCAGCAGCACCACGTCCCGGACGCTGTACCGGCGGCCGCCGCCAGCCGCCCGGCCGGCCTGCACCAGGCCCAGCCGGTCGTACTGGCGCAGCGTCTGCGGATGCATGCCGGCCATCCGCGCCGCCACCGAGATGATCAGGACCTTGGCGTCGGAGGCGGCCTCGAACGTGATCAGCAGCTCGTCGTCCACCCCTCACTCACCTCCCGTCTGTCCCTCGCCGCGACCCGGCGGCCTGCTCCTCGTTGCGACGCAGCCGGGCGGCGAGACGTTCCCGGTCGGCAGCGGGGGTGTGCTCCGCAAAGGTCCGCAGGGCGGCCCGTGCCGACTCGTCCACGGTAGCCGGAACGACGACCTCGACGGTCACCAGAAGATCACCGGTGGTGCCGTCCCGACGGGGCACGCCCTTGCCACGTGCCCGCAAGGTACGCCCACTCGGCGTACCTGGTTGCACCCGAAGCGTCACGGCGCCGTCCATGGTCGGGACCCGCAGGTCGGTGCCGAGCACCGCCTCGGCGTAGGTGATCGGCACGGTCAGGGTGAGATCGTCGCCGGTCCGCCCGAACAGCTCGTCGTTGCGGACCTTGACCAGCACGAACAGGTCACCGGCCGGGCCACCCCGGTCGCCCGGCTCACCCCGCCCGGCCAGCCGGATCCGCTGGCCGTCCGCCACGCCGGGTGGGAAACGGACGTTCAGCGTCCGGGTCTTGGTCACCCCGCCGGAGCCGTGACATTCCGGGCACTTCTCGTCGACGATCGTGCCCACCCCCTGGCAGTCCCGGCACGGCTCGGAGAAGCTGAACGACCCCTGGTTGCGGGTGGTCAGCCCGGTCCCGGCACAGGTCGGGCAGGTCCTCGGCACCGAGCCGGGCTTGGCACCGTTGCCATGGCAGGTGTCGCACACCCCGGGTGCCCGCAGGCTCAGCGGCAAGGTCGTGCCGCGTACGGCGGCGCCGAAGTCGAGCACCACCTCGGCCTCGACGTCGCGGCCTCGAGCCGGGCCACGGGTACGCATCCCGCCCCCGCCGCCGCCGGAGAAGATCGAGCTGAAGATGTCGGAGAACCCGGCCCCACCGAACCGCCGGTCCCCGGCACCGCCGGCACCGGCACCGGCACCGGCACCTGCGAAGCCGCCGAACAGGTCGGCCGGGTCGAAGCCCGGCCCACCGCCACGCGCCCCCCGGCGGAACGCGCCCGAACCGAACAGCGAGCGCATCTCGTCGTACTCCTTGCGCCGCCGATCGTCGGCCAGCACGTTGTACGCCTCCGAGACCGCCTTGAACCGCTCCTCGAAGGCCGAGTTGCCGGGGTTGTGGTCGGGATGCAACTCGCGGGCCAGCTTGCGGTACGCCTTCTTGATCTCGTCGGCGGAGGCTGTCCTGGGCACCCCCAGCACGGCGTAGAAGTCCTTTTCCAGCCAGTCCTTGGAACTCACCCTGTCCTCCTCCTGTCCGTCACCGGACCCCGCCCCTGACCGCGTTGGCACCGTCCGGACGACCGGCCGACCACTGCCGGCCCGGCCGACGCCCTGCGTCTGTGAGCGCGGTGCCGGGGGCGGGACGCGCCCCATTCCCCGCCGCCGGCCGTGATGTTCGCCGGTGGACCACCGGCGGCGGTCATTCCGGGTCTGCGACAGCGACCAGCGCCGCCCGCAGCAGCCGGTCCCCGAGCAGGTAGCCCCGCCGCATCACGTCGACGCAGGTGGGTTCGGTGACCTCGGCGGAGGTCAGGTGGGCGACCGCCTCGTGCTGGGTGGGATCGAACGGGTCGCCCTTCTCACCGAAGGCGGTGAGTCCGAACTTGCTCAGCGCCGCGCCGAGCTGCTCGGCCACGGCGCCGAACGGGCCGACCAGGTCGCCGTGCTCCCGCGCCCGGTCCAGGTCGTCCAGGATCGGCAGCAGCGCGGCGAGGACCGCACCGGTGGCCTGCTCGGCGGCGACCCCTTTGTCCCGCTCGACCCGCTTGCGATAGTTGGCGTACTCGGCGGTCACCCGCTGCAGGTCGCGGGTGCGTTCGTCGAGATCGGCGCGGAGTGCCCCCAGCTCGGCGCCGAGCGGACCGGAACCGGCTGCGCCCCCGGCCGCCTCCTCGGCGTCCGACTCCGGTGCCGGCTCCACCACCTCGCCGACCACCGGCTCACCGGCCACCGGTTCGTCGACGACGGCGGTGTCCGACGAGTCGGGCTGAACTGCCCGGTCGGCGCCGGACCCGGTGCTCGTCGCGGATCGGTTCTCGGTCGCGGATCGGGTCGGCTCGTCCTTTCCGGTTTCGCTGGCGGCCGACCCGTCCGCGGACCTGTCGTCGGCTTTCCCGCTCACTGGCTCCTCCTCCGTGCCCGACCGGGCGTGCCGCCCGGTCGGACGATGGTCGGTGGGGGGTGCCGCACCCGTCGGCTCGGCCGCCGCGTGCCGCGCGGTCCGGGGCCGCGTCCCGGTCGGGTCGATCCGGCGTTTGTCCCGGATCACCAGGCGCTCGGTGGTCTCACCGTCCGCCTGCTCGACCGGTGCCGAGCGGCGCCTCGGCGGGCCGGTGCCGGCCGGATCAGCGGCCCGTGACTTCTCCGTCATGTGGCTACCTCGCTCCGTGCGGCGGTTCGAGGGAAGATCATCGCTGGTCCTCGGCCTCGACGAGGACTCACTTCTTGTCGTCCTCGATGATCTCCGCGTCGACCACGTCGTCCGGCCCGCCGGCGGCACCACCCGACGCGGACGCCCCAGCGGCGCCCGGTCCGGCGGTGCCCGGTCCGGCCTCGCCGGGGCCGCCGGCACCGCCCGGCTGACCCGGCTGCTCGGCCTGCTGGGCGTAGAGCTGCGAGCCGGCCTGCTGGGAAACCTGGGCCAGCTTCTCGTGCGCGGACTTGATCGCCTCGATGTCGCTGCCGGCCAACGCGCCACGCAGTTCGCCCAGCGCGTCGTTCATCTGGTCGCGAGAGTCCGACGGCAGCTTGTCACCGCTCTCGGCGAGGAACTTCTCGGTCTGCCACTGCAGCTGCTCGGCCAGGTTGCGGGTCTCCGCCTCCTCGCGACGCCGCTTGTCCTCGTCGGCGTGGTCCTGCGCGTCGCGCATCATCCGCTCGATGTCGTCCTTCGGCAGCGCCGAACCGCCGGTGATCGTCATCGACTGCTCCTTGCCGGTGCCCAGGTCCTTGGCGTTGACGTGGACGATGCCGTTCGCGTCGATGTCGAAGGCGACCTCGACCTGCGGCACGCCGCGCGGCGCCGGCGGGAGCCCGGTCAGCTCGAAGGTGCCGAGCTTCTTGTTGTACGCGGCGATGTCCCGCTCACCCTGGAAGACCTGGATGAGCACCGACGGCTGGTTGTCGTCAGCCGTGGTGAACACCTCGGAACGCTTGGTCGGGATGGTGGTGTTGCGCTCGATCAGCTTGGTGAAGATGCCGCCCTTGGTCTCGATGCCCAGGCTCAGCGGGGTCACGTCGAGCAGCAGGACGTCCTTGACCTCGCCCTTGAGCACACCGGCCTGCAGCGCAGCACCGACCGCGACCACCTCGTCCGGGTTGACGCCCTTGTTCGGCTCCCGGCCGGTCAACTGCTTGACCAGGTCGGAAACGGCCGGCATCCGGGTGGACCCGCCAACCAGAATGACGTGGTCGACGTCGGCCAACTTGACGCTGGCGTCCTTGATCGCCTGCTCGAACGGGCCCTTGCAGCGGTCCAGCAGGTCCTGGGTCATCCGCTGGAACTCGGCGCGGGTCAGCGTGACGTCCAAGTGCAGCGGCGCCGACGGGGCACCGTCCGACCCGGCCGGGCCGGCGGTGATGTACGGCAGGTTGATGCTGGTCGTGGTGGCGGCGGACAGCTCGATCTTGGCCTTCTCCGCGGCTTCCCGCAGCCGCTGCATCGCCATCTTGTCCTGGGCCAGGTCCACGCCGTGCTGGCCACGGAACGTCTTCACCAGGTGGTCGATGATCCGCTGGTCCCAGTCGTCACCACCGAGGAGGTTGTCACCACTGGTCGACTTGACCTCGATCACGCCCTCGCCGAGCTCCAGCAGCGAGACGTCGAAGGTGCCGCCACCGAGGTCGAAGACCAGGACGGTCTGCTCCTTGGAGCCCTTGTCCAGGCCGTACGCCAGGGCTGCCGCGGTCGGCTCGTTGACGATTCGCAGCACGTTGAACCCGGCGATCTCGCCGGCTTCCTTGGTGGCCTGACGCTGCGCGTCGTTGAAGTACGCCGGGACGGTGATCACCGCGTCAGTGATCCGTTCACCGAGGTAGGCCTCGGCATCCCGCTTGAGCTTCATCAGGGTACGGGCGGAGATCTCCTGCGGCGTGTACTTCTTGCCGTCGATGTCGACGGTCCAGTTGGTGCCGATCTCCCGCTTGACCGACCGGATCGTCCGGTCCGGGTTGGTCACCGCCTGTCGCTTGGCGACCTCGCCGACGAGCACCTCACCGTTGCGGGCGAACGCGACGATGGAAGGAGTGGTCCGGGAGCCCTCCGCGTTGGCGATGACGGTAGGCTCACCACCCTCCAGCACACTGACGCAGGAGTTCGTCGTGCCCAGGTCGATACCGACCGCACGTGCCATGGTCGCTTCCTCGCTTCGTTCGTAGAGCAGGTGCCGGGGCACCGCCCCGCCGTACACCCACCACAAGTTGAGTGGACTTGACTCAATACTGCCACGATCGCAGCCGCCGTCAAGTCAGGTTGAGTCGGAGTCGCGCAACCTACACCCTCACCAGCAACGATCCCCCCTCCGACCCCGTCGCACACAGTGTCATCGGCAGCCACGCCGGGCCGGTTCAGGTTGTCTGGCATGCATTGATCGGGCACGCTTTACCCGTGACCACGCAGGGCGGACCGGCCGCGCCCAACCCCGGCGCACCCGCACTTCCCGCTGCACTCGAGCGACTACGCTCCGCAATCGCGGCTATGGCGTACCCTCTCGTGCTGCCCTCGGCCGAGGAGGGCCGCGAGGTCGGTGCCGGCTTGATCGCCCAGCTGGACGACTATCTACTACCCCGGCTCGCCCGACTCGACGCACCGCTGCTGGTGGTGGTCGGCGGCTCCACCGGTGCGGGCAAGTCGACCCTGGTCAACAGCATGGTCCGGGCCCGGGTCAGCGCCACCGGCGTACTACGGCCCACCACCCGGTCCCCGGTGCTGGTCAGCCACCCGGCGGACGCCAGCTGGTTCCGGCAGGGCGAGCTGCTGCCCGGTCTGACCCGCACCGCCGGCCCCACCGACGCCCCGGACGCGCTGCAGCTCGTCGCCGCGCCGGCGCTACCCCCCGGGCTGGCCTTTCTCGACGCGCCGGACATCGACTCGGTGGTCGACGCCAACCGGGCGCTCGCCGTCCAACTGCTCGCCGCCGCCGACCTGTGGCTGTTCGTCACCACCGCCGCCCGGTACGCCGACGCGGTTCCCTGGCAACTGCTGCAGACCGCGCAGCTGCGCGGGACCATGGTCGCGCTCGCCCTGGACCGGGTGCCGACCGAGGCGGTCGACGAGATCACCGCGCACCTGCGGGAGATGCTCACCGACCACGACCTCGGCGACGTCCCGATCTTCGTGGTGCCCGAGACGGTGGTCGGCGGCCAGGGACTGCTGCCGGAAATCGTCGCCGCACCGCTGCGCGAATGGTTCGGCCAGCTCGCCGGGGACGCCGCCGCCCGCGCCGCGGTGATCCGGCAGTCCCTGGACGGGGCGCTGAGCGCGCTGGCGCCGACCGTCGAAGGGCTGGCCTCCGCCGCCGACGACCAGCTCGACGCGGCCCGCACCCTGACCGACCGGGTCCGCGCCGCGTACCGCAGCGCGAGCCGCAACGCCGAGCAGGCGGTGCAGGACGGCCGGCTGCTCCGCGGCGAAGTACTTGGCCGCTGGCAGGACTTCGTCGGCACCGGCGAACTGTTCCGTTCACTGGAGGCCAGGGTGGGGCGGCTTCGCGACCGGGTGCTCAGCGCCGTCACCGGCCGGCCCGCACCCGCCAACCAGCTGCGGACCGCGATCGAGTCACAACTGGTCACCCTGATCAGGGGCGCGGCGACCGAGGCCGCCGACGCCGCGAACCTCGCCTGGCGGACCCACCCGGCCGGTGCCGCGCTACTCACCCCGGACCTCGCCCAGCCCTCCGCTGACCTGCCGGAACGCGCCGAGCGACTGGTCCGCGACTGGCAACGCGACGTGCTCGAACTGGTCCGGGCCGAGGCCGGCGACAAACGGTTCGTCGCCCGCACCGCCGCGTACGCGGTGAACGCCACCGGGCTCGCCGTCATGATCGCCGTCTTCGCCTCGACCGCCTTCATCCCGACCGGGCTGGAGGTCGCCGCCGCCGGCGGCACCACCGTCGCCGCCCAGAAGGTGCTCGAGGCGATCTTCGGCGACCAGGCGATCCGCAACCTCGCCAACCGGTCCCGGGAGGGTCTGCTGCGCCGCATCCGGGCACTGCTCGATGAGGAGGCCGGCCGCTACCTGCGGCTGATCGAAGCGGCCGGTGTCCCGCCGCAGGCCGTCGACGCCACGGCCACCCCGCCCGGCGACCGGCTGCGCGCCGCAGCCGTCGAGGTCGAGCAGGCCCGGGCGGCAGCCGGGTTGAGCAGCGGTACGCCGTACCGGTTGCCGGACACCCTGCCCGGCGCGACCGGACCGCTGCCGGGAGCGGTCGCGTGACCGGCTTCGTCGACCGGGTCCGAC
The DNA here is from genome assembly GCF_056160425.1 of Micromonospora sp. ABR4_055. Classification (NCBI taxonomy): domain Bacteria; kingdom Bacillati; phylum Actinomycetota; class Actinomycetes; order Micromonosporales; family Micromonosporaceae; genus Micromonospora; species Micromonospora sp. ABR4_055. The sequence continues at coordinate 8,044 of NZ_JBSWXD010000069.1, read as the reverse complement.
ACCTGGTCCGAGGAGACTCACGGGTGGACGCCGACCTGCTGGTCGACCGGCTCGACGCGCTCGGGCGGTTCCTGCGCGCCGCCGACGGTCGGATTCCCGACGACCGGCTCGGAGCCGCCCGCACCCTGGTCGAGCGGGCCGGAGCCCGGCTGGCGCTGTCCCGGGAGCACACCGTCGTGGCGCTGGCCGGCGCCACCGGCAGCGGCAAGTCCAGCATCTTCAACGCGCTGGCCGGGCGGGACCTCTCTTCGGTCGGCGTGCGCCGCCCCACCACCGGGTACGCGCACGCGTGCGGTTGGGGGGCGGTCGACGGGGCGAGCGGGCTGTTGGACTGGGTCGGGGTCCTGCCCCGACACCGGTTCGTCCGGGAGAGCGCCCTGGACGGCACCGACGAGGCCGGGCTGCACGGTCTGGTCCTGCTCGACCTGCCCGACTTCGATTCGGTTGAGTACGGACACCGGCTGGAGGTCGACCGGCTACTCGGCCTGGTCGACCTGGTGATCTGGGTGGTCGACCCGCAGAAGTACGCCGACCGGGTGATCCACCGCAGCTATCTGCGGGAGTTCCATCGCAACCGGGACGTCACCGTGGTGGTACTCAACCACGCCGACCGGCTGGACCGGGCCGAGCTGCCCCGGCTGCTCGCCGACCTGCGCCGGCTGCTCGACGCCGACGGGCTCGACGGAGTCCCGCTGCTGGCCACCTCGGCGCTGGTGCCGGCCGCGATGACCGAGCTGCGCCGGCTGTTGGAAGGCACGGTGGCCGAGCGGCAGGCGGCGCTGCGTCGACTCTCCGGTGATCTGGATACGGTCACCGACGGTCTGGCGGAGCTGGTCGGTCCGGCCGACGAACGCGCCGAGGATGAGATCAACCGCGGCACGGTGCGCCGGCTCAGCCTGGCGCTGGCGGCGGCGGCCGGGGTGCCGAGCGTCGTCGACGCCGTCGAGTCGGCGTACCTGCACCGGGCCGGGGCCGCGACCGGCTGGCCACTCACCCGGGCCTGGCGCAGGCTGCGGCCGGATCCGCTGCTACGGCTGCACCTGCTCGGCTCCGGCCGGACCGGCGGCACCGGCCCGGCCGACCAACCAGCGCCGGTGACCGCGCCCGATCGACCGGTGCCGCCGTCGCTGACCGGGGCTGGTGGACCGGTGCCGGTCACCTCGTTGCCGGCGCCGAGTGCGGCGCAGCGCGCCGCGGTCGATCTGGCCGTACGCAGCCTCGCCGAGCAGGCCGGTAGTCGGCTGCCGACCCCCTGGTCTGCGGCGGTTACCGCCGCCGCCCGGTCGCAACGGGCCGAGCTGCCGGACGCTCTCGACCGGGCGATCGGCGGCGCCGACCTGGGCCTGGACCGGCAGCCGATGTGGTGGCGGCTGGTCCGCGCGGTGCAGTGGGCGGTCACCGCCACCGCCGCCGCCGGGCTCGGCTGGCTGCTGGTCGGCTTCGTCATCCGTACGCTGGGTCTGCCGGCCCTCGACTATCCGACGGTCGGTGTCCTGCCGGTGCCGACCGCGATGCTGCTCGGCGGCCTGCTCGGCGGGGTTCTGCTCAGTCTGTTGATCCGTCCGGTGACCGGGTGGGCGGCCCGACGGGTCCGCAGACGGGCCGAGGACCGGCTGTACGACGTGGTGGCCGAGACTGCCCGCCGGTTGGTCGTCGCCCCGGTCCGGGCGATCCTGCAGGCGCACGCCGACGCCCGCGACGCGCTGGACCGCGTTCGGTCGTCCCACCGCTGAGGGCCCTGTCCGGTCTTCTGGTGGGAGCGCGGCCCACGGCCTGGCTGGACGGGGCCGGAGTCCACCCGCCCGGCGTGCCCGACATGTAACGCACAGGTGATGCCACCCGCCGCAGCACGGCGTAGGGTCGATTCATGGCCACGCCTGAAACCCCCTACGAAGCGGTGCTCGCCGCCGCCCGTGACGTGACCAAGTTGGAGTGTGCACTCGACGCGGAGATGCTCGGCGCCGCCCTGCTCGGCAGCGTGTACGCGGTGGCGGAGACGGACCGCGCCGATGCGGTCCGGGAGTTCGTCGGCGGTTTTCTCGCCGCCACCACCCGCCGGCGCGCCGCCGCCGCTACCACCATCCGTACCGTCTTCGCCCGGCTGGTGCCGGAGGCGGCGGGCGCCGCCGCGGTGAAGGTCGGCAAGACCGCGCCGCCCTGGTCGGACCGGTTGGGCCGGGTCCGGCTGACCGGCAGCTACGCGTACGGCGACGTGTACGGCGACCAGACCTCGTACCTGGCCACCTTCGCCTACGACGACGAGCTCGGCGGCCCCGAACACGCGATGGTGGCGCTGGTCGACCACAACATCGGCATCACCAAGGATGTCTTCGTCGGCGGTCCGGCCGAGCGGGTCCTCGGTCAGGTCCGGCAGATGTGCGCCAACGACGAGCTGACCTGGTTCCGTGAAGAGGATCCCCGGGTCCTGCGCGGTGAGGTGAGCCGGCACCTGGCGATCACCGACGGGCTGGGCGAGTTGCCCGGCGAGGGGTCGCTCGCCACCGACCGGGCGTTGGTCGGCGCGCGGCTCGCCGTACTGCCCGCGCCGCTGCGGACCGTGGCGCTGGCGCCGGACGACCCGCTGCCCGCCGACCGGCGGACCGTCCTGGTGCGGGAGTTCCTCGCGTCTGCCGAGGCCAAGCGGTTCGGTCTGGACGCGGCCGGCGACGCCGACCTCGCCTCGCTGCACTTCTGCCTGAGCCTGGTGCTCGACCACTCGGCGAGCCTGCTCGACCCCGACCCGATGCGCTGGAGCCCGGCGGTGGCTGGCATGTTCCTGCTGGACTGGGTGCACCGCCGGGCGGTGCTGGACATCGACGACGCGGCCATGCTGCCCGGCGTGGTCCGCGGCTGGTCCGCGTACGCCGGCCGGCAGCGCGGTCTACCGGCAGCGGCGTTCAGCCAGATGGACGCCGCGATCGCCGAGATGGTGCCGGAGTTCGTCCGTCTCTACACCACCGGGGAGCGCCGCAGCCCCGCCACGGCCGCAGTCGCCCAACTCCTTGCCGAGGGTGTCGACCTCAACGATCCGCAGGCGCTCGACGCCTGGATCGAGGCCAACCGGCAACGACTCGCCGACGAGCAGGGCGGATCCTGACGGGTCTATCCGGTTATGCCGCGTCCGACGGCTGCGGGCTGCAGGACGGATCCGGCGTCGGGTCCGGATCCACGTCGGGGTCCGGGGTCGACGTCGGCGACGGATCGATGTCCGGATCGATGTCCGGATCGATGTCCGGATCCACATCTGGATTCGGCGACGGCGTCGGGGACGGATCGGGATCCGGCGACGGATCGATGTCCGGGTCGACGTCCGGGTCGACGTCCGGGTCGACGTCCGGATCCGGCGACGGTGTCGGGGACGGACCGGGATCCGGGTCGATGTCGGGGTCGACGTCGGTGACGGGCGGCGGGTCGTCCGGAGTGCCGGACGGTGGCTGTTCCGATCCTGGATCGCTGGGGGTCGTCGGTGCTGGACCATCGGAGTCCGCCGGTGCGCCCGGGGCCGGCCGGTCACGATCCGACGGTCCGCCCCCGCTGTCGCGCCGGGTGCCGGTGGAAGGTCCGTCCCGGCCGCCGGCACGACGATCCATCGATGCGTCCTGGTCGGTACCGTCCCCGCCGGTCGGCTCGACCGGTCCGGACGGGGTCGGGTGCGGCAGCGGATGCACGATGATCGGTCCGCCGCCCGGCTGGCCGATCAGCGGCAGCACCGTGGCCGGGCCACCCCCGGCCACCGTCGCCGAACCCGCGCCGAGCGTCGCCAGCAGCGGCAACGAGGCGGTCAGCACCAGCAACGCCACGATCAACGCGAACCGCCGGGCAGGTCCGTCCACCTCGGTAGGCCGGGCCAGGCGATCCTGCGGCAGCAGCACGGCTGGACTCCTCATCGGTATGGCCTCCGGTCGATCCACGGTCCTACAGATCACCGGTTCTGGATACATAGTGAAGCAGTGACAGAAAGTTTTCCAGTTCAATACATCGTGTTATCAGAACCGGACGGATGAGTCACACTCGGCCGAACGCAGCGCGAGGCTACAAGTTCCGCGCAACGCGGACATCGCACCTGCATGCCCGGACCGACCTATGACACCCCTCACCTCCAATGCGAATATGGACCGGACGGCACCGCAGCCGCTGCCTCCGCCTCTACCGCGGCGGGCACGACTCGATGACGTCCCTCCCGGACCGGGTCCAGCCAGAACCCGGCCCGTGCCGCGCGGCAACCCTGACCCGGGCCAGGCGCGGTGAGAGGACCTGCACCGGCAGCAGCCGGCAGCGGGACGAGCTGCGCGGTCGGGACACCCCCGCTGCCACGCACGAGCGATGGGAGAGACGGATGGCGAAAGGCGAGCGCGGGACAGCGACCCGTGCCAGACCGGCCGCGGCTCGACGGCGCGTTAGCAAGAACGCCGCCGATCCGGAGTTGGTGCAGCTGCTGACTCCGGACGGCGAACGGATCGACCGGGTGACCGGCCCCGACGGCACGCAGTACACGGTCGACTTCACCGACGCCGAGTACCGTGCCCTCTACCGGGACCTCGTCGTGGTGCGGAAACTCGACGCCGAGGCGACCGCCCTGCAGCGCCAGGGCGAACTGGGCATCTGGGCGAGCCTGCTCGGTCAGGAGGCCGCGCAGGTCGGCTCCGGACGGGCGCTGCGCGCTCAGGACATGGCGTTTCCCACCTACCGCGAACACGGTGTGCTCTACTGCCGCGGCATCGACCCGATCATGCCGCTGGGGTTGTTCCGCGGGGTCGACCAGGGTGGCTGGGATCCGAACGAGTTCAAGTTCAACATGTACACGATCGTGATCGGCGCCCAGACGCTGCACGCCACCGGCTACGCCATGGGCATCACCATGGACGGCAAGGTCGGCGGCGACGACGGCGAGGCGGTCATCGCGTACTTCGGTGACGGGGCGTCGGCGCAGGGTGACGTCAACGAAGCCTTCGTCTGGTCCAGCGTCTTCAACGCGCCGATCGTCTTCTTCTGTCAGAACAACCAGTACGCGATTTCCGAACCCCTCGAACGACAGACCAGGATCCCGCTCTACCAGCGGTCGTCCGGCTTCGGCTTCCCGGGCGTACGGGTGGACGGCAACGACGTGCTGGCCAGCTACGCGGTGACCCGGACCGCGCTGGACAACGCCCGGCACGGGCAGGGTCCGACGCTGATCGAGGCGTACACGTACCGGATGGGGGCGCACACCACCTCCGACGACCCGACCCGGTACCGGATCGCCAGCGAGGTGGAGGCGTGGCAGGCCAAGGACCCGATCGCCCGGGTCCGCGCCTTCCTGGAGAAGCAGCAGATCGCCGATGCCGACTTCTTCGCCGAGGTCGACGCGCAGGCTAAGCGGGACGCGGTGCACCTGCGGGAGCGGGTGCTGAGCATGCCCGACCCGCAGCCCGGCGCGCTCTTCGATCACGTGTACGCGCACGGCTCGCCGCTGCTCGACACCGAGCGGGCCCAGTTCGAGCGGTACCTGGCATCGTTCGAGGGAGGGTCGCACTGATGGCTGAGACACTCACTCTCGGCAAGGCGCTCAACGCCGGGCTACGCAGGGCGCTCGACAGCGACAGCAAGGTCGTCCTGATGGGCGAGGACGTCGGCAAGCTCGGCGGCGTCTTTCGGATCACCGACGGCCTGCAGAAGGACTTCGGCGAGGACCGGGTGATCGACACCCCGCTGGCCGAGTCCGGAATCATCGGCACCGCCGTCGGCCTGGCCATCCGCGGCTTCCGCCCGATCTGCGAGATTCAGTTCGACGGCTTCGTCTACCCGGCGTACGACCAGATCGTGTCCCAGGTGGCCAAGATGCACTACCGGTCGCAGGGCAAGGTGAAGCTGCCGATCGTGATCCGGATCCCGTTCGGCGGCGGTATCGGTGCGGTGGAGCACCACTCCGAGTCGCCTGAGGCGTACTTCTCGCACACCGCCGGGCTGAAGGTCGTCGCCTGCTCCAACCCGCAGGACGCCTACACGATGATCCAGCAGGCGGTGTTCTCCGACGACCCGATCATCTTCCTGGAGCCGAAGCGGCGGTACTGGGAAAAGGCGCCGGTCGAGCTGGAGGCACCACCGGGTACGGCGTACCCGCTGCACGCCGCCCGCACAGTGCGGCCCGGCAGCGACGCGACGGTCCTGGCGTACGGGCCGATGGTACGCACCGCGCTGGACGCGGCGACCGCCGCCGCCGAGGAGGGCCGCGAACTCGAGGTGATCGACCTGCGGTCACTGTCCCCGCTGGACCTGGCCGGTACGTACGAGTCGGTCCGGCGGACCGGCCGTTGCGTGGTGGTGCACGAGGCGCCGACAAACCTCGGTCTCGGTGCCGAGATCGCCGCCCGGATCACCGAGGAATGCTTCTACTCCCTGGAGGCGCCGGTCCTGCGGGTGGGCGGCTTCAACACGCCGTACCCGGCTGCCCGCCTGGAAGAGGAGTACCTGCCGGACCTGGACCGGGTACTCGACGCCGTCGACCGCGCGTTCGGTTGGTGAGCGCCGATGTCTCGGATCAAACAGTTCGACCTGCCTGATCTCGGCGAAGGCCTCACCGAGGGAGAAATCCTCAAGTGGCTCGTCGGGGTCGGCGACGTCATCGAGCTGAACCAGCCGATCGTCGAGGTGGAGACCGCGAAGGCCGCGGTAGAGATCCCCGCCAAATGGGGCGGGCGGGTGCAGGCCATCTTCCACCCGGAAGGTGCCACAGTCGAGGTCGGCACGGCGATCATCGCGATCGACACCGAGCCGGCCGCCGGCCCCGCCGCTGAACCGACCGGCCCAGCCCCGTCCCGACCCGAACCGCCACAGCCGGAGATCCCGCCGACCAGCGGTGCGATCGAGCCGGGCATGATCGGCGGGCCGGCACCCGGTGGTCGGACCGCCGTGCTGGTCGGCTACGGCCCGCGGACCACTGCGGCCAAGCGCCGGCCCCGCCGCACCACCGGTGAACCGACTCAGCCGGCCGAAGTGGCGTCGGCGTCGGCCGGCCAGCTGACGGCCGAGCCGGCACCGGCTGAACCGGTACCGGCCGGACCAGGCCCAACCGGGCCGGTGACGAAGGCGCTGGCCAAGCCACCGGTGCGCAAACTCGCCCGGGACCTCGGAGTCGACCTGGCCGGGCTGCGCGGGAGCGGTCCGCTCGGCTCGGTCACCCGGGTCGACGTACTCCGGGCCGGCGAGGCACGAAACGGGTCGGCGCAGACCGGGCCCGCCGTACCGTTGTCCGCCTCCGACCGCGAACAGCGGATCCCGGTCAGAGGGGTACGCAGGTTGACTGCGGAGAACATGGTCGCGTCGGCGTTCACCGCGCCGCACGTCACCGAGTTCCTCACCGTCGACCTGACCAGATCGGTGAAGGCACTGGACCGGATCCGGAGCCAGCCCGACTGGCAGGGGATCAAGGTCTCGCCGTTGCTGATGGTGGCCCGGGCGATGCTGCTGGCGGCACGCCGGCACCCGATGGTGAACTCCACCTGGGCCGGCGACGAGATCGTGGTCAAGGAGTACGTGAACCTCGGCATCGCGGCGGCGACCGAACGGGGCCTGATCGTGCCGAACATCAAGGACGCTGGGCGGCTGACCACTCGGGAGCTTGCCGAGGCGATGGCCGACCTGGTTCGGACTGCGAAGGCGGGGCGGACCGCGCCGGCCGACATGGCCGGCGGCACGATGACCGTCACCAACGTCGGGGTGTTCGGAGTGGACAGTGGCACTCCGATCCTCCCGCCGGGCGAGTCGGCGATCCTCGCGATCGGCACGATCCGCAAGGCACCCTGGGTACACAAGGAGAAGATTCGGATACGCCAAGTAGCGACCCTGGCGCTGTCGTTCGACCACCGGATCATCGACGGCGCACTCGGCTCCGCCTTCCTACGCGACGTCGGAGCGTTCCTGACCGACCCGGAGGCGGCACTGCTCGCCTGGACCTGACCGCCGACCCCTGACGCGACCACGAACGGAGGGGGGGCAAGAGAAAGCGGGGAAGAAACTTTTCTTGCGGCACCCAATATGCCCCCACCAACAACATCACCGGCATGGA
>NZ_JBSWXD010000068.1:0-32980 GCF_056160425.1 Micromonospora sp. ABR4_055 | reverse complement strand
GACCCAGGCCGCGCAGACCGTGCAGGTGTCGGCGTACCCGGACCACTACGCCCAGTGGGAGACCCAGGCCGCCGAACTCGTCGCCCAGCACGGAAAAAGTGAACCAAAGACACAGCGTAGAAGGCCCGGACCCCGCCCCTGGGGTCCGGCCCGTCGACGTACTCCGACAGCTCAGCTGCGGCCGAGCAGGTCGGCGTTGAGGATGGTGCCGCCCAGGCACCAACCACCGTCGATGACCTCTTCGAGGATCACCAGCGTGGTTGGCCGGGCGCGTTCGCCGTACCCGTCCACGAAGGCGTCGGTGACGGCGGTCAGGCAGGTCAGCGGGCGTGCGGGTCGGCGGCGTTGAGGGCGGCCACGACCTGGTCGTAGTCGCCGCGTACCTCGGCGTACCGAAGGAACTTCACTCGCTCGACGAGGATCTCGTGAGCATGCAGGTCGGACTTGATCAGGGCCATCACCTCGTCGGCGAACTCGTCGAGCGGCATCGCGAAGTCCGAGGTCTCCTGGCCCGGCAGCAACCCGGTCCGCACGGCGGGCGGGACCAGCTCTGTCACCTGTACGCCGACCGGCGCCAACTGCAGGCGTAGCGTCTCGCTGAGCTGGTGGATCGCGGCCTTGGTGGCGTTGTACGTCGGGGTGACGCGCAGCGGGACGTGCGCCAGCCCGGAGGAGACCGTCACGATCGTGGCGTCGGGCCGGGTCTGGAGGTGCCCGGTGAACGCGGCGATCAGCCGGATCGGGCCGAGCAGGTTGGTGGTGACGATCTCCTCGGCGTCGGCGAGAAAGGCCGGGTCCGTCCAGTCCTCGCGCCGCATGATGCCGGCCATCGCGACCAGGACGTTCAGCTCCGGGTAGCGGTCGACGACGGAGGCGGCGGCCTGCGCGATGGACGCCGGGTCGGTGACGTCGACGTGTACGGTGCCGAAGCCGTGCTCGGCGGCGAGCCGGTCGAGCAGGCCGGCGCGCCGACCGCCGATGATCACGGTGTTCCCGGTGGTCTGCAGCCGCTCGGCCAGGGCGAGTCCGATGCCCGAGGTGCCACCGGGCACGAAGACGGTGTTTCCGGATGGGTTCATGCCCACCACCTTCGGCGCCGGGCGCGCCGGCCGGCAGAGACCCGGTGATCGGGGGACCGGCGATCCCTGGTTGGGCCGGGCCCTGCGGTCGCAGGATGGGGACATGGACCGTACCGGCCTGGCCGATTTTCTCCGCCGCCGCCGTGCGGCGCTGCGTCCCGCCGATGTCGGCCTGTCGCCGGGCGCTCGTCGGCGCACGCCGGGGTTGCGGCGCGAGGAGTGTGCGGCGTTGACCGGGATGTCGGTCGACTACTACGTACGGCTGGAGCAGCGACGCGGGCCGCAGCCGTCGGAGCAGATGCTCGCCGCGCTCGCCCGTACGCTGCGGCTGACCGCCGAGGAGCGCGATCATCTGTACCGGCTGGCCGGCCACAACGTGCCGCGTCGCACGCCTGAGGACGGGCATGTCGCGCCGGCCCTGCTGCGGGTGTTGGACCGGATGGCGGACACTCCGGCGCTGATCCTGTCGTCGCTGAGCGAGGTGCTGGTGGCGAACCGCCTGGCCGTGTCGATCTTCGGTGATCCGGCGTCGCGGACCGGTCTGGCCCGCAGTGACGTTCACCGCTGGTTCACCGACCCGGCCGCCCGGTCGGTGTATCCGCCGGAGGACCACGACCGGCAGGGCCGGAGCCTGGTCGCTTCGCTGCGGGTGGCGTACGGCGCGGCAGGTCCCCGGTCGCGCGCCGGCGAGTTGGTGCGGGCGTTGCTGGCCGGTTCGGGTGAGTTCCGCGACCTGTGGCAGCGGCACGAGGTGGCCCGCCGGTTCGCCGATCACAAGACGCTGGTGCATCCCGAGGTCGGCGACATCGAGGTGGACTGTCAGGCGCTGTTCACCGAGGACCAGGGGCAGGCGTTGCTGGTGCTGACGCCCCGGCCGGGCAGCGAGGCCGAGGAGAAGATCCGGCTGCTCGCGGTGCTCGGTCAGCAGGACTTCGCCGGCACGGCCCGGTAGCACACCGCCGTCGCACCCCCTGCCGCCCAGGCCAGGTCAGCCTCGGGGACGTCCCGGTCAGCCCAGGATCGTCCATAGGGCGTCGACCACCCGGTCCTGGTCAGCGTCGGTCAGGTCGGGATGGATCGGCAGGGACAGCTCCTCGGCGTAGTACGCCTCCGCCGTCGGGCACTCCCCCTGCCGGTAACCGAGATCGGTGAACACCGGATGCCGGTAGACCGGCAGGTAGTTGACCTGGACACCGATGCCCGCCGCCCGCATCCGGTCGTAGACCTCGCGGCGGCGATCAGCGAGTACGCGTACCGGGTAGAGATGCCAGACCGGGTCGACCCAGGGCCGCTGCTCGGGCAGCCGCAGACCCGGCAGATCGGCAAGCTGTTCGTGATACCGGGCCGCGAGTCGGGCCCGGTCGACCTTGAACCGGGGCAGCCGGGTCAGCTGGTTGAGCCCGAGCCCGCAGAGGACGTCGGAGAGCCGGTAGTTGAGGCCGAAGCTGTGCACCTCCTGATGCCAGCCGCCCTCGTCGCGGCGCCGCAGCCGGTCCGGGTCGCGGACCATGCCGTGGTTGGCGAACCGGCGTACCCGGTCCAGCAGGTCCGGGTCGGTTCCGGTCACCGCTCCGCCCTCGCCGGTGGTGAGGTTCTTGGTTGGAAAGAACGAAAAGGTCGTCAGGTCGGCGAGCGCGCCGACCGGCACGCCACGGTACGTCGACCCGATCGCGTGCGCCGCGTCGTCGAACAGCAGCGCCCCCGCGTCGGCGACGACCTTGCGCAGCTGCCCGTACTCGGCGGGGTGGCCGGCGTAGTCGACGGCGGTGACCACCCGGGTCCGGGAGGTGACCGCCGCCTGTACGGCGGCCGGATCCAGGTTGCCGGTCGCCTCCTCGACGTCGGCGAAGACCACCCGGGCGCCGTGCAGCGCGGCGGTCGCCGCCGTCGCGACGAAGGTCAGCGGCGTGGTGATCACCTCGTCGCCGGGGCGCAGGCCGACGGCGGCGTACGCGGTGTGCAGGGCGGCGGTGCCGGAGCTGACGCTGACGCAGCCCACCCCGCCGAGGTAGCCGCCCAGCTCGCTCTCGAACCGGCGTACGGTCGGCCCGGCGGTCAACCACTCGGTGCGTACGGCGGCGGCGACCGCTTCGGCGTCGGACTCGTCCAGACAGGGACGCCCGTAGGGAAGCATCGACATCACTCCATCACTGATCGGTGGGTCACACCGGGCTGAGCGGGGCCGGTCGCGGCGGGGAGTCGCCGGCTCCCTCGGGGCGCGGGTCGGCGGAGTCCGCGTGGCTGGGTCCACCCAGTCCCCGCCGGCGGTCCGCACCTGGTCGGCGGCGGGCAGACCGGGGCGCGGCCCGGCGGGTCAGCAGCAGCCAGGACGACGCCGAGATGCCGGCGTACACCGCGACGCAGGCGACCGCTGCGCCCACCTCGCCCCAGAGTTGAACGGCCAGCAGGAACAGCACCATCGCCGCGGCGCTCCAGGCCAGGCCGAACGCACCGACCGCGCCCATCCGGCCGGCACCGAGCAGGGCCCGGCTCGCCACCGCGTACGGCACGAACGCGACCTCGGCGACCAGCAGCACCACCAGCAGTGGTCCGGCGGCGGCGAACCCGGGGCCGAGCAGCGGGATGACCACCAGCCAGCCCAGCAGCCCGGTCACCGCGCCCACGACGGTCACCACGCCGGCGGTCGCCGCGACCGTGCGGACCGGGCGCAGCGGTCCGGACGCGACGGCCGCGTCCCGGTTGACGAGCTGGCCGATCGCGTTCGGCACCATCCTCGGCACCTGGCCGAGGGTGGACGCCACCGAGTAGACACCGACCGCCGCCGCCCCGGTGAGCGCGCCGAGGACGTAGCGGTCCAGCCGCAGCGCCAGTGCCAGTCCGAGGGTGAGGCCGAGTGCGCGGCAGCCCCGGCCGAGCAGTCGGGACAGCTCGCGTCGGCTCGGCGCCTGGAAGCAGAGCAGCCCGGTGGCCCGCAGCGCGACGACCTGTGCGGTGGTTGCCGTCAGCATGCCGGCCCCCTGCCCGAGCAGCAGCGACCAGACGCTCGGTGCGACGGTGACCGCGACGAGCAGGCCGAGCCCGCCGCCGAGGGTGGTCGCCATCGCCCAGAGACTGCCGGCCCGGAACAGACCGGCCGCGTACCAGCCGTCGGGTAGCTGGGTGTGGGCGACGTACCCGCAGGTCAGCACCGACAGGGCGAGCAGATAGCGGGGGTCGGCGAGCGCCAGGTCGATCAGCGGCGCGGACAGCGCCGAGACCGCGACGGCGAGTACGGCGGCGCTGACCGTGGCCGCCGCCGACCACCAGGTGTAGCTGGCGACCAGGTCGCGTCGCCGGGCACCGCCGCCCGCCGCCGGATACGCCGAACGCAGTTGCGGTCCGGTGCCGAGGCCGGCGAGCAGCGGGACGATGCCGGCGGTGGACACGCCCAGCACCATCAGGCCGCGACTATGTGGGCCGAGCACGCTGGCGGCCAGCAGCGCCGCCACCATGTTGCTGCTCATCTGTACGGCGCTGGAGCCGGCCAGTAGGGCCAGGGTGGACCGCCGGGCGCGGTTCACCGTGCCTCGGCCCGCCACAGCGACCGCCACTGTGCTGCGGCGTGCCGGGTCTGGAACGGTGACGCCGCGAAGCTCGCCCGGATCCGGTCGCGGTCGGCCGGTCCGGTCCGGGCGCTGCGCAGTACCGCCTCGGCCCACCGGTGCGGGCCGGCGCTGAGGTCGACGAGGGTGAGTCCGTCGACGTACCGGGACGCCTCGCGCAGGCAGGGCAGGTCGGTGGCGACGACGGGCAGCCCGGCGGCGAGCGCTTCGAGCACCACGCCGGGCAGCCCTTCCCAGTGGGAGGGCAGGACGAACACGTCGGCGGCGGCGAGCACCGGGGCGATCTCGTCCACTTCCCCGCCGAGGATGACCGTCGGGTCCTCCGGCACGTCCGGGTAGGCCGACACCACGTCGTCGACTCCGCACGGACCGACAATGAGCAGCCGGGTGCCCGGCGACGCCGGGCCGTCTGGGGCTTCGGTCCGGGCCTGGACCGCACGGTGCACGTCGACCAGGAACGGCCGGTTCTTCTCCGGCGCCGCCCGACCGATGTAGCCGATGACCATGGTGTCGGGTGGGATGCCCCATCGTCGGCGGGCCGCTGACCGGTCGCCGCCGTCGACCCGGGTCGTGTCAACGCTGTTGTAGAGGATCCGGCAGCCGGGCATGCCGACACGCCGACCGGCGTACGCCATCGCCGCGTCGCTGACCGCGACGATGTCGGTGGCGACCACGCGCAGCAGGCGGCGCAGGACGGCGCGCAGCAGCCGGCGGGCGACGGTGTCGCGCCGGCCGTCCCCTTCGCTCCACATCCGGGCGATGCGCACTGGCACGCCCATCCCGGCGGCCACCGCCAGCACCACCGCGCTGAACAGGCTGATGTGCGACACGACGACGTCGGGCCGCCGCCAGCGCAGGCAGCGCCGCAGCCGCAGCGGGAAGGTGACGGCCGGACGCTGCGGAACCTGGACGACCGCTGCCCCGGCGGCCCGGAACTGCGGTGCGAGGCTGCCGTCCCGTCCGCCCATGGTGATGAACGTCTGGCGCACCTCGGTGGCCGGGACGGCCCGGCACATGTCGAGCGAGAGCGTCTCTGCGCCGCCACGGTCGAGGGTGCCGATGACGTGGACGACGTGCACGGGCCTGCCGGCCGGCGGGGGTGAGCCGCGCCCGGGTGTCTCGGCGGTGGAGGTGGCGGCTGGCTGGGTCACGCGTAGCTCCTGTGGCTGGCCCGGCTGGCCGCACCGGTGCGTCCGCCGGTGCGCTCGGCGGTCGCCTCGGCGACGGCCTGGTAGTAGGCAGTCCGCCGGGCAGTGAGCACGTCGGCCGAGAAGTCCCAGGCCCGGCGGAGGTTGCGGGCCGACGCGGCGGCCATCAGCTCCGGGCGGTCCAGTAGCGCCGCGACGGCGCCGGCCCACCGACCGGGGTCGTCCGGCGGGACCAGCAACCCGGGTGGCAGCAGCTCGGGGATGCCGCCGACGGGTGAACCGATCGCGGGCAGTGCCCGCGCCATCGCTTCGATCAGCGCGCGGGGAAGCCCTTCGGTGCGGGACGGCATGACGAACAGGTCGGCGGCGTCGAGTTGCCGGCGGACAGCTTCGCCGCCGGGCAACGCCCCGGTGAAGACGACCCGGTCGGCGACACCGTACCTGCGGGCGAGGTCGGCCAGCTCGGCGCGGTGCCGTCCGTCGCCGACGTGGACCAGCCGGACCGCCCGGCCGTCGGCGGTCAGGGTGGCGAGCGCGGCGATGAGGGTGTCGATGCCCTTGTACCGCTGTTCGAGCGAGCCGACGGAGATCAGGGTGGCGGGCTGCCGGTTCGGTGTGACGCTTCCGGTCCGTCCGATGGTGCGGGCGGTGTCGACGTACGCGGCCGGAGTGAGGTCGACATCGGACACCGCGACGCTCAGCGCACCCGCCGAGGTCGGGTACCTGTCCTGCAGGAAACGGTCGGTGACGTAGGCGGCGCCGACAGCCCGGCGGCACTGCCGGCGCAGCCGGTCGACGTAGAGCCGCCGTAGGACGGGCCGCAGCGGGTGGTCGACCACGCCGGGGGCGAACAGGTCGTACGGATCACCGACCACCTCCATCGCGTACGGCAGGCGACGGCGGTCCCGGGCGACGGCCAGCAGCGTGCCGATCGGCGACGGCGCCCGCAGGATCACCGCGTCCTGCGGGCCTGCGCAGTCGCGCACAGCTCGACCGATCGCCGCCCGGTGGGTGAGGTAGCGGTACGGCCCGAGGTAGTACGGCACCGGCCAGACCTCGACGCCGGGTCCGTCGACCCGTTTCGCCTCAGCGGCCGGCTCGGCCTCGTCGCGTATCCGGGCGACAACCCGGACCTCGTCGAACGCCGCCAGGTACCCGCTCCAGAACTGGTGGTCCTGCCCGGTCCGGGCCCAGATCGCGCCGTCCGGGGTACGGGCGAACCGCGCCTCGATGGTCACCACCACTCGCATCGTTCCTCCACAGGCACCCGTCGGAATCACCCTGTTCAGAGCGGTATCTACACTTTCATTCGGTGATCCGCCCCGGTCCCGACCACTGACGGCTCGGGCGGCAGTGGGCGGTGGTAGCCGTACCTGCGTAGCAGCGGCGCGCACAGTCCGGTGAGGGTCCGGCGGGCGGCAACCGGCAGTCCGGTGCGCCAGGCGTCGTCGACGCGCAACGCCAGGCGGCCGGTGGTGAACCGCATCCGGTTGCCGGAGACGCTGTGCAGTTCACCCAGCTCCACCTCTCCGGCGGACAGGTAGGACAGATCCAGCCCGGTCTTCGGCAGACCGGCGAATCGGCTCAGCGTCCCGGCCGCACCCGGCGGATCGGCGAGGAACTCCTCGTACCGCATCCGGTGCACCAGCCGCCCGGCGACCGCGCCGTGCCGCCGCCGGCCCAGCCGGCCCAGCAGGTCGTACGCGGCGTTGTGTCCACTCCAGGTCAGGGCGCACCGGGCCGCCGGGAACCGCGGCACCCCGACGTCGGTGCCGGACTCCGGATCGTGCACCCGTCGCATCCAGGAGTACGCGACCCCCCTCGGGTCCCGCACCAGGTGCAGGATCCGCAGATCGGCCGGACCGGCCCAGCGCAGGCCGTACGCCAACGCGGTGTCCTTGGACGAGTCGACGACGACCCGGGCCCCGGTCACCGCCGCAGCGGCGGCGTAGATGCGCGCGTGGTAGTCGACGTACTCGATCACCCGGGCCCGACGCCGCTCGCCGAGCCACGGGGCGGCGAGCAGCCCGACGTGCCAGGTCCGGCCGACGACGGTCCGCAGCCAAGTGATCCGGTCAAGGTCGACGTTGTCCCAGCCGCCGTAGGCGTACTCGCCGATCTTGCTCCACAGCGGGCAGTCCCGGAACGCCGCACCGCACCCGCACAGCCGGTTGTCCCGTACCCCGTTGTCCCAGACCTGCGCGACCTCGCCCAGCCCGCACACCCCGGGCAGCTCGTTGAGCACCCGCTCGACGAGGGTACTGCCGCTGCGGCCGATCCCGCCGATGTAGCACAACCGCATCATTGCCTGCCCCGGGAGGCGTACACGTAGTACGGGATCCAAGGCCGGGGGTCGGCCGGTCGGGTGGTGATCGTGTACCCGGCGTCGCGCAGCAGCGCCTTGACCGGCGCGAAGGTGCGCATCCATGCGTCGGCCGGGCCCTCGGCCTTGAAGTCGTGGCAGGAGACGACGAGGTTGCCGACCACGTCGAGCACGTCGCGGGCCCCCTCCAGCACGCCCAGCTCGGCACCTTCGATGTTCATCTTGAGCAGGTCGACCCGGTCGACGCCGCAGGTCCGCAGGATCTCGTCCAGCCGGCGGCCGGTGACTTCGATCCCGCCGGTGCTCTCCTGGGTGATCCCGTTGCGGATGTGGCTGGCGGCGTCCTCGCCGATGCGCACCGGGCCGGCCTCACCGACCACCGCGCACTCCAGCAGCGTCACGTTGGTCAGCCGGTTCAGCTCGACGGTCCGGCGCAGGCAGCGGAAGGTACGCGGGTGCGCCTCGATGCTGAGCACCCGGCCCCGCTGGTCGACCACCCGGGAGAACAGCCGGACCTCGGTGCCGACACCGGCGCCGAGGTCGACGACGGTGTCACCGGGGCGCGGGTGGTAGCCGTACAGGAAGGTGTCCCGGACGACCACGTCCTCCCGCTCGGCGGACAGCCCGCCCAGCTCGGTGTTGACCACGGTCCCGCCCTGGTACCGGTGGATCCAGGTGTCCTCCTCGTACCGTACGACGCAGCGCGAGCGGGACCGCAGCGTCAGCGCGATACCGCCGAGGCCGGCGATGATCCGGGGGTCGACGCGGTCGTCGACCAGGTCGAGGATCCGGCGACGCAGACTCACCGCCATGCCGGCACCTGCCCTTCAGAGACGGTCGGTCGGTCGTGGTCGCGGTACCAGGCGAAGGTCCGGCCGACGCCCTCTTCCAGGGCCACCGCCGGCTGATAGCCGGTGAGCCGGCGCAGCAGACCCAGGTCCGGGCAGCGTCGGTGCACCGAGCCGGCGGGGGCCGGTTCGGGTCGCAGGCTCGCGTGACTGCCGGCGGTACGCAGCACCAGCTTCGCCAGGTCGGCGATGTTGGTCTGCTCCGTGTCGTCGCCGATGTGCACGATCCGGCCGGCGGCGTCGTGGGTGGCCATCAGCCGGACCACCGCCTCGACGGCGTCATCGACGTAGCAGAAGGCGCGGTACTGGTCGGCGCCCGGCACCCGGAACGGGTCCTCGCCACGGAGCGCCCGCAGCGACATCTCCGGTACCACGTGGTCGGTGCCCATCCGGGGCCCGTACACGTTGTGGAACCGGCCGACCACGGCGTGCGCCCCGACGGCGCGGGAGCCGTGCAGCACGGCCGCTTCGCCCAGCAGCTTGCTGGTGGCGTACGCGAAGCGGGGTGCCGTCACGTCGGCCACCATCGCCGGGACGTCCTCACCGGTCGGTACGGCGGCCACCCCGGCGTCGACCGCACCGGCGTACACCTCACTGGTGGAGCTGAAGAAGACCCGGTCGGCGGCGGCGATCCAGTCCATCAGGTGCAGCGCGACGAGCGTGTTGATCCGGACCACCCGGGCCGGGTCGGCCTCGACATTGCGCACCCCGACCACGGCGGCCAGCAGGTAGATCTGGTCCCAGTGGCGGGGCAGCGCCGCCCAGGTCGCGGCCCGGGTGAGGTCACCGGCGACCACCTCGACCGCCGGGTCGGCGCAGACCCGGGCGAGTGCGGTGTCGTCGCGGCCCCGGGAGAAGTCGTCGACCACGGTGACCGTGTGACCGTCGGCGACCAGCCGGCGCACCAGGTGCAGACCGATGAACCCGGCACCGCCGAGCACCAGCGCCCGCATCACACCGGCTCCCTGGTCGGCCGGTAGCCCAGGCTCTCGTAGTGCACCCCGGCCGCCCGCACCGCGTCCTCGTCGAGGATCCGCCACGAGTCATAGACGAACCGGACCGCGGTGCCGGGCAGCAACGTCCCTACCGGCAGCCCCCGGTAGTCGGGGTGGTCGTTGAGCACCAGAACCGCGTCAGCCTCACTGAACGCCTTGTCGAGGCTGACCGGCTCGCCGCCGTGCGCCCGGATCACCTCGTCGGCCACCAGCGGATCGTGGCCGAGCACCCGCAGCCCGGCCCGGTCGTACGTCGGCAGCATCGTCATGATCGCCGCGCCGCGCATGTCGTCGGTGGGCGGCCAGCCCTTGTACGCCCAACCGAGGACGGCGAGGGTCGCTCCGGCGGTCGCGCCGCGCAGTTGCCGCAGTCGCCCGACGACGGTCTCCGCGACCTGCACCGGCAGTTGCTCGTTGCGCTGCCGGGCTGCGGCGACGAGCAGCGAAGTGTGTCCAGGCGCGCTGGCGCCGAACAGGTACGGGTCCTTGGACAGGCAGCTCCCACCGACGAAGCCGGGTCTGGCCAGGTCGGGTCGGGGGTAGTCGTGGTTGGCGGCCCGGACGACCTCCAACGGATCCACCCCGTGCGCCCCGGCGAGCAGGGCGACCTCGTTGCCGTACGCGTAGATCAGGTCGGTGTGGCAGTTGTTGGCCAGCTTCACCAGCTCGGCCGTCTCCAGGCTGGAGACCGGGACGACCTGCCGGGCGAGCCGGCCGAACAGCGCCACCCCGGCGCGTCGGCTGTCGTCGTCGAGACCACCGACCACCTGAGGAAGTTCGGTCAGCTCGCGCAGCGCCTGCCCCTGGATGGTCCGTTCCGGTGCCATCACCAGCCGGGCCCGGCCCCAGGCGGCGGTCAACGCCGGCAGGACGACCCGCCGGCTGGTGCCGACCGGCACGGTGCTGCGCACCACGACCAGGGTCTGCGGTCCGCAGCGCCGGGCGATCTCGGTCGCGGCGGCCGCGACGTTGGTCAGGTCCGGCTGCCGGGTGCGGTCACGGACCGGGGTCGAGGTGCGGTCACGGACCGGCGTCGAGGTGCCGTGTCGGACCGGCATCGAGGTGCCGTGTCGGACCGGCATCGAGGTGCCGTGTCGGACCGGCATCGAGGTGCCGTCACGGACCGGCGTCGACACGCAGATGACAGCGACGTCGAGGTCCGGCGGAAGCGTCGGATGGACGAACAGCTTGCGGCCGAGGGTGTCCCGCAGCGCCTCGGCAAGGCCCGGCTCGTACAGGTGGATCCGGCCGGCCGACAGCGCCTCGCGGACGCGCGGCTCGCTGTCGACGCCGTGCACCTCGAATCCGTTGCGGGCCAGGCCAGCCGCCAGAGTCAGCCCGACGTAACCCATACCCACGATGCCGATCCGATTGGCCATCGTCGCTCCTTGTCCGAAATCGGAATCTGTCCGGGCCGGGGGCGCGCTCATGCAGGCTCCCGCAGCGCGGCCGGCAGCAGGATCGGTTTCAACGTCTCGAAGCTGCGGTTCGCCTCGTCGTAGTCCTCGGGTCGACCGATGTCCAGCCAGTAGCCGTCGAAGTCGTACGCGGCCGGCGGGTTGCCCTGGCCGATCAGGTCGAGCATCAACTGGTCGAAGCCGAACGAGATGCCGCTCGGGTACGCCGCGATCGTCTGCCGGGTGAGCCCGTACACGCCCATGCTGACCCGGTAGTCCAGGGTGGGTTTCTCGTTGAACTCGACGACCTTGTCCCCTTCGACGGCGAGTACGCCGAAGTCGACCTGGACCTTGCGCCGGAAGGTCGCCACGGTCACCGGGGCACCCGAGTCGGTGTGGACGCGCAGCAGGTCGGCGTAGTTGAGGTTGGTGAGAATGTCGCCGTTCATCACCAGGAAGCGCTCCGGCAGCCGGTCGCGCATCGTGAACAGTGGCCCGACGGTGGACAGCGGGGTCCGCTCCTGGGCGTAGTCGACGGACAGGCCGTGCCGTGAGCCGTCGCCGACGAATGCCCGAATCAGCGAGCCGTGGTGGTTGATCGCGATGGTCACGGTCCGGAAACCGCAGGCGGCCAGCTGGTGCAGGACCACGTCGAGGATCGCGTAGTGCTCGCCGATCGGCACGAGCGGCTTGGGCAGTGCGGTGGTGTACGGCCGCAGCCGCACCCCTCTGCCGCCCGCCATGATCACGACATGCATGTCGTCCACCCGATGCCCCTTCGGCTATTTGCGCTGGTTTGAGGCTAGCAGCGCTT
Source organism: Micromonospora sp. ABR4_055 (assembly GCF_056160425.1). Classification (NCBI taxonomy): domain Bacteria; kingdom Bacillati; phylum Actinomycetota; class Actinomycetes; order Micromonosporales; family Micromonosporaceae; genus Micromonospora; species Micromonospora sp. ABR4_055. The sequence goes on along the minus strand of NZ_JBSWXD010000068.1, from coordinate 20,813 downwards.
TAGGCACTGATTGTCGGTATTGACGATGACCGACGGCCGTCCGTGGACTGCGCGCGACCGCGCAGAGCACCACGAGCGCCAGCGGCAGCGCCTCGCCGAGGTAGAACGCCAGGATGTTGTCCAGATCGGCGGTGACCAGGATGACCGTGATGGCGCACAGCGGCAGGCAGAGCAGCTTCGCCGCGAGGGCGTCGGACTGCCGCGCCCGCGCGTAGTACCTGGTGGCGAACCGGAGGAACAGCCCGAGGAACACGAACGACAGCAGGCCGCCGACCGGTCCGAAGTTGAGGATCGCCTCGCCGGTGATGCCGAAGACCCGTTGGGAGCTCACGCCGGAGGCGTACACGCCCGGCCCGTACAGCACGTCGGTGCCGACCGCCGACTTGCTCCGCACCCGCTCGGCGCCCACGCTGCCCGGCACCAGCAGCAGCGGCGCGGCGACGTAGGTACTCCCGTAGCTCCAATCCGCGACCCCGACGCGCTGCCGGTTGAGCAACAGCGCCTGGATGTCCGCCCGACCCAGATCGGCCAGTAGCACCGTCGGCAGGTCACGGCCGGTCTCAGCAGAGACCTCCTCGACGGTACGGGTGCCCTTGGCGATGTCGACGACCTCCACCCCGGCACCCTTGTAGAGCCCGTACGCGTACACGAACATGACCACGGCCACCGCCGAGGCGACGAAAGTCCTGCGGGTGATCGGCCGCACCAGCAGGTGCACCAGGACCAGGCCGAGCACCAGCGGCCACAGCACCGCCGACCGGCTGCCCCGCAGGCCGCCCACCAGGAACTGGACCGCGACCAGACCGACCAGCAGCAGCACCACCAGGTCGACGCGGCGGCGCAGCAGTTGCCGCCAGCGCACCAGGACCAGGCAGAACAGCAGCAGCGGGAAGGACTCACTGATCAGCAGCAACCAACCCAGCCCGGCGAACGCCGTACGGTCCTGGGTCATCGCCGTGAAGAAGCCGCCCGGCCCGCCGAGCAGCAGAACCTCGACACCGAACGCCAGGACACCGACGACGACGGCCATCAGCGCGACCGACTGGTAGCGCCCCGGGTCGAGCCGGGACGGCACGGCCCGCAGTGGACCGCGACCGGGCAGCGACAGGACCACCCGGTAGACGACCAGCCCGACCATGTTCAGCAGCGCCATCGCACCCAACGCCGATCGCCACCCCGCCGCCGACGGGTGCAGCAGCGGCGGCCAGTAGTCCAGCAGCACGTGCAGCACCGGCGCGAGGTAGTAGAAGTGGACGCCGAACAGGCCGAGGATCGCCTGCGGGTCGAACACGTCGCGCCGCCGCCGCAACCATTCGAAGGCGTCGACGCCGATCAGTACGCCGCAGACCGTGACCGGGATCAGGAACCAGTGCCGCAGCCGCGGATCCACGCAGGCCAGCAGCGCGCTGGTGGACGGGATCAGGGTAGCGGCCAGCACCCAGCTCGTCGCCGGCGTACCCGCGTCGTCGCCCGGATCAGGGCCGGTCAGGGTGTCCACTAGGCACCCAGCAGGCCGATCCGCTCGTCCAGCGCCCGCCACAGCAACCGTGAGTAGGTAGCCGAGATGTGATTGCCGTCGCGCAACGTGACCACGTTGCCGACCAGCGCCGGGCAGACCGTCGACGTGCAGAACCACGGGATCGGGTCGACGACCAGTGCGCCCTGGTCTCGTGCGGCGTCGGCGATCATTTGCCGTCGACGGGGCTCCAGCACCACGTCGGACACCGCACCGTGACAGGTCCGCGCGTCGGCCAGGTGCAGCGCCAGGCAGTCGACCACGGTCGCCGGCAGCCACGGTACGTCACCGATCAGCACCACCTCGCTGCCGGTGGACCTGATCGTGTCGACGGTCCGGGCCCAGCCGTCGGTCCAGACCCGGTCGCGGTCGGTGAACACGCCGACCGGGTCACCGAAGGTGTAGTTGGTCGACGAGGTGATCACCATCGCGGGTCGCAGCTCGCCGATCCGTCGCAGGGCCTGCTCCCGCCACTGGACACACTCGTCGTACGGCCGGTTGACCGAGTCCAGGTGAAACCGCACCGACGCGGCGCTGCAGAAACCCTTGACCATGACGACCAGTCGCCAACCGCGCTCGTCGGCCAGCCGGCGCAGCGCCGGGAACCAGCTGCCGGCGTGCGAGTCGCCGAGCAGCACCACGGTCTGCGCCGCGGCCGGGTCGCCGTACCCGCACGGGTGGTCGGTGCCGGTGTCGGTGATCCGCAGCACCACGCAGCCGTCGTGGAAAACGGCCGGGATGTCGGTGGTCACCTCGGGCAGCGGCGGGGTCAGGTTGGCCGGTACCGGACCGGCCTCGGCGCTGGCGGCGACCAACCGGGTCAGGTCACGCTCGATGTCGGCCGAGGCGGCCAGCGTGGCGGCGGTGTCGACCGGCCGGCCCGGCCCCACCAGCGTCGGCTTCGTCGCCAGCGCCGGCACCGCCACCGCGACGACGGCGGCCGACGCCACTGCTGCCAGGCCGACCGTGCGCCACGGCCGGGCCGCCCGTCGACCCCGCCGCAACGGGGCCTCGACGAGCAGGTACGTGCCGGCGGCGGCGGCCAGCGCCCCGCCGGCCAGGCCCAGGTTCTGCCAGATCGTGCCGTGCCCGCCGAGCAGTGCGGCGCCGATCACCAGGAACGGCCAGTGCCACAGGTACCACGAGTACGACAGCCGGCCGAGCCACTGCAGTGGGCGCAGGGCGAGCAGCCCGCCGACCCCACCGCTGTGCGGCGCGCAGCCGGCGGCGATCACCAGCGCCGCACCGGCGACCGGCAGCAGCGCCGGGTAACCCGGGAACGGGGTGGTGCTGTCGAACAGCAGGGCGGCGGCCAGGACTGCGGCCAACCCGGTCCAGGCCAGGCCGGCGGCGATCCGGGCCGGCAGCCGCGACGCGGCGCCGGCCCCGAGGGCGATCAGCACGCCGGCGAGCAACTGCCAGGCCCGCGCCGGGGAGCCGAAGTACGCGTACCCGGGCGACGTAGCGGTCTGCCAGACGCAGAGCGCGAAGGAGAGCGCGGCGACGCTGGCCACGACGACCAGCACCGGCCGCAGGTCACCCGGACGCCGCCAGGGCCGGGCCGACCGGGACTTGGCCGGCTGCGACCGGGCCGACGCTGACCGGGCCTGCCGCCAGCGCAGCAGACGGGGCCAGCCGAGCAGCACGAGCAGCAGCAGCGGCCAGCACAGGTAGAACTGTTCCTCGACCGCCAACGACCAGTAGTGCTCCAGCGGCGATTCCCGACGCATCGTGTCCAGATAGTCCACGCTGTTGCGGGCCAGCAGGAAGTTCACGCAGTACGCGGCGCTCGCGATCGCCTGGGTGGCGATCCACTGCAGTTGCAGCGGCAGCCACCACCAGGCGGCGAGCAGGGTGGTGATCAGCACCAGGACGGCGGCGGGCAGCAGCCGCCGGGCGCGCCGGGCGTAGAAGCCGAGGATGGAGATGGTGCCGTCGGTGGCGTACTCGCGCAGCAGCACCGAGGTGACCACGAAGCCGGAGATGACGTAGAAGACGTCAACGCCGACGTAGCCGCCACCGAACAGTGGGACGCCCGCGTGGTAGAGCACGACGAGCAGTACGGCGATCCCGCGCAGCCCTTCGATGTCGCGCCGGAACGTACCGTGCCCACGGCCACCGAGCGCGACCGGGCGGGCCGGACCCTGAGCCGGCCCCGGCGGCTTTTCCCGGTTCCGAGCGGTGGTTACCGCGCCGGACGCGCCGGACACACCCGCCGGCACGTCCGTCGTGGCCAGCTCGGAACTGGTCATCGCTACGCACCCACTCTCCGAACCCCGACGGGTACGGACAGTTCTATCAGTGCTTTTCACCGCGAGAGCGGCGTTTGCCGAATTACCTCACCAAGAGCGCTAAACCACCTCATAAGTGAAAGAGGTACGCTGATCGGTCGATAGCCCTGTGGCCGGATCGTCACCCGACCGATGCCGTGCTACGTCAAACCATGGCCTACTCGGCCGGGGTCGTGAAAAAGGTGGCGAGGACAGTCAGTGCGGTACGCGACTCGTCGGGCACGCCGTCGAGCACCGTGGCCGAGCCGCGGCCGGCCAGCGCGTCGGTTACCTCGGCGGCCGGCGGGGCGGCCGACTCCACCCGAGTCGCGGCAGGCGTCGCGGTCAGCGTCACCGATTCGTCGGCGACCACTTCGAAGACGCCGCCGCCGTCGCCACCGAGTTCAAGGCGCTGATGTGCCCGGGCACCGAACTTCTGCGCCACCGCCGCCGCGATGAACAGCCCGTACGCGGTCGCGCAGCTGGTCGCCTCGGCGTCGGTCGGGCGGTCGACGCCGAGCGGCAGGAAGATGTCGCGTTCGTGCAGCCACGAGTCCCACAGCACGTGCAGCGCCTGCACCGTCCAGTCCATCGGCCCGTACGGCAGGACGACGTCGAACCGGTCGTCGCGGGCCAGCCGGTCCCGGGCCACGGCGAGCGACTTCTCCGTCGTCGCGACGAGCCGGTCGAGGGTGTCGGCCGGCGACTCGCCGGTCGATGCCGCCAGCCAATGGCGGGGAGTGGTCCGGGGGTCGAACCCGGCTGTCACGTCGAACATCCGGTCGCCCGGATCGGGAGCAATCGCAACAGTGACGTCGCCCAGGTGCCGGACGGTGTCCTGCACCGACCAGCCGGGACAGCGGGTCGGCGCGGACCACTGCTCAGGGCTCAGACTCCGCAGGTCGTCGCAGAGCTGCCGCCGTTGGGCGGCGAAGACGTCGAGCAGCCGCGCGGGATCCAGAACGGATTGATCGGCGGTCCTCAGCAGCAGCGTGTGTGGCGGGCTGTTCCCGGTCATCATCGAGTCCCCTCCGGTCGCCAAAGGCACCAGCGTATTCCGGAGTTGTCCAACAGGGATCGGCGTTCGAGGTGGATGCCTAGCCGACGGGAGAGGCGGGGGTGACCATGGCGTCAACCTCGCGCAGCAGCGCGTCGTAGCCGGCCGGGCTGGGCTGCTCGTCGCTGACCAGGGCGACGGTCAGCAGCGTCTGCACGGTGATGTTCTCGGCGGTGGCCGGCAGTGTCTCGTGCCCGCCGAGCGCGGCCAGTAGCAGGTTCTCCGCGATGACCGGGTCGACCAGGGTGCGGTCGGGGTCGAACCGTTCCCGGACGCTGGCCACGAACCGGATCACCGCACCGTGGTCGTCGCGGCGGAACCGCCGGTCGGCGCAGAGCACGAACAACGCGCTGAGCAGGTCAAGATAGTGCTGGCGGTCGGCTTCGGTGAACCGCTCCGTCCGGCGATCGTGGGCGTGCACCTGCCCCGCCATCAGATAGCTCAGCGCCGCCACCGGCTGGTTGGTCGGGGCCGACTGACTGGTCGGGGCAGTTCGACTGGTCGTCATGGTCGCAACTCCCGCTTCAGGTTGTTCCACAATGTCCTACGGAACACCTGCCAGCGGGTCCGGAACCGCAGGTGCCGACGGTTGGCGGCGACCACCGTCGCCGCCATCCGGGTGCCGATGGCAAGGGCGTCCCCGTTGGGGCTGGCTATCGGCCGCACCCCGGCCAGCCGGGCGGTCCGCGCGGCCGGCGGATCGACGCCGGCGTCGAGGGCGTCGAGGTAGCGGTCCACCGCGCCGGTGCCGACGCTCAGACCGACCTCGACGTCACGCAGTCGGCTCAGCGCGACGGCCAGCCGATCGGCGGTGGCCTGGGCGTGCGGGTGTTCGCTGCGGTGCAGCCGGTCCGTGGCGTACGCCAGCCGGTGCCGCAGGTCGGGCAGCTGGGCGGCGGCGTGCGCGGCGTGCTGGCGGGCGGTCTGCAGGCCGTACAGAATGGATGCGACCGCGACCGGTCGGCCACCCGGCAGCTGCGGGCGTCCGGCGCTGACGGCGTCGAGAACATCACCGTACGCGTCCCACGCTTCGTGTAGCGCATTCTGATAACGGTCGGTGGTCAGCCCGGCGTCCGGGTGCCGTACGCCGGCCAGTTGCTCGTCGGCGTGGGTGACGGCGGTCTCCATCGCCAGGGCGACGGTCCGCAGCACGTCGATCATGTCGGCGGCCACCTGCAACGCCTGCCCGTCGGCCGCGCTGACTTCAGCTTGCATGTCGGTCATGCCGACCTCCGCCACCAGGTGAACCGCGCCTGGTCGGCGTCGGTGGTCCGGGCCGGGTCGAGCAGGGTCTGGTCGAGCAGTGTCGCACCGGGCCGGCGGAACGGCAGTCGGTGGTAGCGGGCCAGGGTCGTCTCGGCGGCGGCCAGGTCGGCGCACGGGCCGGGCCGTCCGCAGCCTAGACAACACCCGTTGTACGCCGACGTGGTGTGCGTGTCGACGGCCTGTTGCGCCGCGACGAACCGGTCACGGGCGTACGCCGTGTAGTAGTTCGCTGGCCTCTGGTTGACGGTGGCGGTCGGGGTCGGGATCGGGATCGGGGCGGGTCGGGGGTCGGATGTCACCGGTCGGTGCCTCCCGTTCAGGTGTGGAGAGGGCGCACCTGGTCAGCCGGAGGGGCGGCCGGCTGACCAGGCTCCTTGCGGGAAACCAGCTCCGGGTTTGCAGACCTGGGAACCGGTCAGACAGAGCTTTACACGTCATGCAGAGTAAAGCAACCCCACAAGTCGTGTCTTGTCGTGCATAGCTGGGCTGTGATCAAATGGCAGGGCAGACCTGGGAGCCCATATGCCCGTAAAGCCCAAGTGGCAGCAGATCGCCGACCACATCCGCTCGCAGATCGAATCCGGCGAACTCGGTCCCGGCGATCGACTGCCATCGACCGCGCAGCTGCGTAATCAGTACAACGTGTCGGCGACGGTGGTTCGCCAAGCCGTGCTCGTCTTGCAGACGCAGGGCATCGTGCAGGGCGTACACGGGCTTGGGGTGTTCGTCGCCGACCGCGACGACGCCGCCGGCTCGTAGCGCTGGCGTACCCGCTGCCGGCTGTCGTCAGGAGCGCCGATGACCGTAGCGCGGCAGTGGGAGCGGGTCGCGGGCGACATCCGGGCGCAGGTCGAGTCCGGGCAACTGCGTCCCGGCGATCGGCTGCCGCCCACCGACCAGTTGCGGGAACAGCACCGGGTCGCGACGTCGGTCGTCCGCCAGGCCATCCTCGCCCTGCAGGCAGAGGGCACAGTCCGGGGCGTACCCGGGGTGGGCGTGCTCGTTGCCGGCTCGCAGCCGGTGTAGCTCAAGATCATGTGAGCGCTATGGACGTCTCAACGTCGACGAGACGTCCATAGCGCTCACATGATCTTGGGTGTCAGCAGGCGGATCATCCGGCGCCGGCCGCAGATAGGCTGCACGTATGCATCATCCAGCGCAACCGCAGGTGCGCCGAGCAACGAAGGCCGACGCTCCCGCCCTGGTGCGGCTCCGAGCGGTCATGCTGCAGGACATGGGCGCACCGGTCGGCGACGAGACGGCCGAATGGCGGTCGGCAGCCCTAGACTGGTTCAACCGGTCACTCGGCGACCCTGAAATGTTCGCGGCGTTCGTGGTCGACGACCCACAGCACGGCATCGTCAGCAACGCCGTCGGCCAGTGCGACCGGCACGCCCCCTCCCCCGGCAACCCGGGCGGGCTGCGCGGGCACCTGTTCAACGTGTGCACCGAGCCGGACCACCGTGGCCGCGGCTACGCCCGTGATTGCGTGCAGGCACTGCTGGACTGGTTCGCCACCGACACCACGGTCAGCGTCGTCGACCTGAACGCCACGGCGGGCAGCGGAAACCTATACCAGTCGATGGATTTCGCCCCGTCACGCCACCCGGCGCTGCAACTTCGCCGCGACCAGATGAGTGCGCCAGCACCAACTGCCCGCTGAACATCCCACGCGTCCTGCCGGGTCTCCGGCACCCCATCGCTCCCGGTGAGGTGATGCCACAGATGCATCTTGATGCACCTGTGGCATCAGACTCGGCCTGCATCCCCGACCCAACAAGATGACGCAGCGTTCATGTAGATGCACGCGATGCTGCCGACAATTGCGCGCCGCCTACCGAACTCCCAGCTCAACCAACCCTCGGCCGGCTATGCAAGGAACAGGTGATCACGCTGACCTTGATAGCACACACAAAGGAATCAATGTCGGTCAACGCTGACCAGGCTACAGATTCGACAGGTACGCCCTCAGGCTCTTGACTGCTTGGTGAGTCAGGATCGCAGCTTCCTCGACGTTGGCGCGGGACAGCTCCGACCAGGTGTAGATCTCCTGCGTACGGTCCTGTCGGCCACCGGCGAGCAGTTGTGCCACGCCGAGCTGGCTTGCCCGCATGGCATTGGCGACGTTTGCCAGCTTCGCCTGCTGCGTCTCGATCTCGTCGAGCAGGCGACGCAGTTGCTGCAGGTATGAGCCGGTGCTCCCGCCGCCCCCACCACTGCCGCCCCGGCTGGCCGGGCCGCCGATGGTGATCGTACGGTCGCCACCGCCCCGGCTCCGATGGCCGGGGTAGCGGCGGCGGACGCTGCTCAACGGTCTCGCACCGCCACCACCAGCGCCGGAGCCGCCCGAGGTCGTGCCGTCGCCCGCCCGAGCCTCACGTCGCCGGTCCAACACAGTGTTGACGAACCCCTTGCCGACAGCACCGAGAGCATGACCGATGAAGGCACCAGCGATGGCGACCGGCGCGGGCGGCAACCCCCATCGGGTGGCGGCAAGCCCGATCAGTGCGCCCAGCCCGGCACCGAGTTGCTGGACCAGCGTCCCGCTGCCCTCCTTGGCCACCTCATGCTTGAAACGCGACGCAAACGAGCGGTCCGGTGTCGAGCGCTGCTGTGCCTGCCGGCGGTACCTCATGACGCCACGATCGGATCCAACGCGGCGCAGGCCGCCGAGATCATCAAGGGCAGCACTTCCGCCACCTCACGCGCCAAGGACTCGGCTGTCAGGTTGAGTGGCTCCCCGCCAGCAGCGACGTGCTCCGAGTCATCGGCGTAGAAGGCGCACGCGGTCCACAGATCGGGATGCAGGAACGAGAACGACCACTGGGCGTACACATCGTTGGACACTGCGACGAGGGGTTGGTCGCCGATGCCGATGCGGTGCTGGTGGGGGGCCTCCGGGGTGGAGCCGAGGCCCTGGGCCAACGGCAGCAGCTTGTGCCGGCTGAACACCGGCCGCAGGTCGCCGTCCGGGTCGAACTCCACCAGCAGACCCCGGGCGATCAGGTCGTCGACGTACCGGGCGGCCTGTGGCTCCGGCTTCGGTGCGGTCTCCAGCATCCGCACCAGCGACTCCCGGTTGACCGACAGCTTGGCGTGCCGGTCCGGGTAAAGGAAGGCCGCCGCCCACACCGCCGCCTCGGTCTCGGTCAGCTCGACCAGGTCGTCGCCGAGGTGCACCTCGTAGCACTCCGGCGTCGGGTCCGGCGGTCGGACGTACCGGTAGCGCGGACCCATGCTCAACCCGGCGGGCACGATCACAGTCGACATACCGCCCAGTCTCCCAGCCTCAGCCAAGCCGACGCCGGCGGCCAGAGCCTGGCCCGGCACGGGCACCGGCACCGGCACCGGCACCGGCAGACTCGTCAGGCCGCCATCTTCGCCACGTCGTACGCCTCGACGAAGTCCCGTGCCGCTGGCACCTGGTCGGCCACCTGCCCGAGGTCGGCCCGCAGTCCGGTGAGCCGCCTACGGCCACGCCCGGACTTCAGCTCGGCGATGTCGGGCAGCGCGTCCAGCGCGACAGTGCCCGCTGCGGTGGAGTCGCCCTGCTGGTGCAGCGCGATCGCCAGGCTGACCTTGCCGAGGATCTGGTTCCGCCGATAGACGGGGTCGTGGTGCGCCAGGCTGGCCTGCAGGCAGGGAACCGCCCGCTCGGGACGACCGAGCGCCAGCTGCGACAACGCCTCCACCGCGTTGACCTCGGTGTCGTTGACAAACCTGGTGTAGAGCGGGTCGTCGTCGCTGGGGCCACGGTCGTACGCGGTCTTCGCCCTGGCCAGGGCTCGGCTGGACTCGACGGCGTCGCCCATCAACGCGGACGCGTGGGTGGTCCGCAGATGCAGCAGGCTGGTCAGCCGAGGGGTCGCCCACGGGCCGGAGATGCGTCGGGCAGCCTCGGCGATCTGCAGAGACTCAACCGGCCGCACCTCCCTGACCAGCATCGCCATGACCACCATGGCGTGCACCTCAAGGTGCGGATCGTCGCGCAGTCGGGCGCGGACGATCGCCTCCTGCAGGTAGCGGCGCGACTCGACACGCCGCTCCGCGTCCAGCGCGAGCCAGCCGATCCAGGCTTCCAGGTCGCCGAGGTTGCTCTGCAGCGCGTCGCCGACCTGCCGGGGATAGGTTGCCTCCCGATCCCAGCGGGTCAGCCGGCGGTACATGGCGATGGCGACGTCGCAGAGGCTGCCGCCGCCGGCCGCCGCGTCGGCCCGCTCAAGGCTCGTGATGGTGGTTGACACCTGCTGCAGGTGCTCCATGCTCAGGTGCTGCGGCACATCGGGCGCGGTGACCCAGTCCCGCAGCGGGCTGGCGATGCCCAGGCCCGCCAGAGCGGCATTGATCGTGAACGCACGCCGGTCCGTAAGATCACCTCCATTGTCGTCCCACGATGTAACGGTACCGCCCCGATCGTCGATGTCCAGAGATCGATTTTCCGGCTTCCCGGCGAGCAGGGCATCGAGTTGATCGACCGAGGTGCCGAGCGCTTCCGCGAGCCGCGCTCGGGTATACGGTTGTGGCTCGGCCTTACCCCGCTCCCACCGGGCGACCGTGGTCCGGTCGACCTGCAGACGTTCGGCCAGCCCTTCCTGGCTGAAGCCGGCCGCCCTGCGCCTCCTGATGAAGCTGTCCCGCCGTCCGGTCAACTGGACGCCCTCCCGTCGCGGCCCGTGTCCACGGTGCACATAAGTAACGCAGATCGGAAAGATCAATTCAACGGGCTGTGGACAACTCACACTTGTCATCCTTTCGTGGAAGTTCCCTTCCTACTTGACCTCAACGGTCTTGCTTTCTCGTTAGTCCGGTCGCGTGAAAAGCTGCCGGGGTACCAGTAGCAGCCACGGCGACCGAAGCGGGCGCGGCCTCGCCCTCGAACGACGGAGGCGATCCGACAGGGTCAGGAGGCACGACAAGTGAGCAGAGCGGAACGCGGTTGGCAGGCGTACCCGGGGGCCGTCGACGACCACGTAGACCTGCCGCCGGTCGGGCCCGGCCGTGTCGTCGGCGTCGGGGCCATCTGCGATCTCCGGCCCCAGCAGGCCGACTCGGCCGACACGCAGAGCTTCTCCGTCGGCGAGTTCGTCCTGCTGGACGACGGTCGGCGGGTGCTGCTGCACCAGGACCGTGGCTTCACACTCGGCCGCCGGTCGGCGGGCGACGCCCGTCCCGGTGCCGACCCGGCCACCGAGGCCATGGAAGAGGCCCGGGAGAGCGTCACCCGGTCCGTGTTGACCGTCGTGCTCCCCGATGACGACCAGACCGCCGAGGAGCATCCCTGGTCGTGGCTGGCTGACCTCGCACGCTCCCGTGGCCTGGACGTGCTCGCCGACGACCTGCGGGCTCTGCCGTACGAGGTGATTCTGACCGACGACGTGACCCGCTGGCTCGCACGCGGCTGACGCTCACCGGCGGCCAGCATGCGGCACCCGGGATCCGCCGCGTTCCGGCCGGTCGGCTTGCCAGTCCGCTACCTTCGATACGTCAAACGCTCGGCCAAGTTCCCGCGCCGGGGGCCACGCGCAGCGCGGCGTCGTAAGCTCTGAGTGTGACGCTCTGGACCGCAGCAGACGCCGCCCGCAACGCCGCCGCCGAGCTGGCAGGCGGCGGAGGTCTTCAGCACGCCTTCCGCTGTCTCCTTCAGCTCCTCGACGACTACGAACGAGCACTGACCACGGATGGTGTTCCCGCTGGAGCGGAGCTGTTCGCAACGGCACCATCCGAAACCGGCGACGTTCGGGTGGACGCCGCACTCGCTGGATTGGCCGAACATCTCGCCCGCCGGGATGGCTGGCGGCCACCGACCTGGGCCTTCGACCAGAATCGGTATGCAAAGCCATGGTGGTTCGTATCGGGACTCAAGTCCTGGCATGCCACCGCAATCGTCGAGTCACCACTGGCATTCCGCAAGCGCGGTGTGTTCATCACAGAATCGGCGCTAACGCGAGTATGAGTCTTCTCGATCGCAGCCAGATTCTTCATCTGTTCAACGAGCTATCCACAGAGCTGCGCAACCAGGACATCCGCGCTGAGATCTTCCTGGTCGGTGGTGCGGCGATGGCCCTAGCCTACGACGCTCGCCGGGCAACCCGGGACATCGATGCCATCTTCGCCCCGAAAACCGGAGTGCACCTGGCGGCCGCTGCCGTGGCAGCCAGAAACGATCTTCCGGACGACTGGCTCAACGATGCCGTCAAAGGGTTCCTCCCTGGATCGGACCCCCAAGCACGCCAGGTGTTCGAAAACGACTCTCTTCGCGTCGACGTCGCCTCACCCGAGTATCTCCTCGCCATGAAACTCCTGGCAGCAAGAGAACAGGACATTGATGACATAGCCATCTTGTATCGGCTTTGCGGATTCACCACAGCGGCGCAAGGACTTGACCTGGTCGAGTCCGTGTATCCAGGACGACCGATCGCCCCCAAGGTTCAATTCATGCTTGAGGAGCTGTTCCCGGATCCAGCCGAGCAGTAGCGACGAGCGCTTCCGGCGCGCAGCTACGCCAAGCCGGACTGGCTCACACGCCGACGCTCGCCGGCACACGACACCCGGGATTCGCCGCGTTCCGGCTGGCCGGACCAGGTGGGGTGTCGACCGGCTCGGCTAGGGTCTGGCCGTGCTGATCACGGACGGGCCGAACGGCGAGAAACACCTGCTCGATGTGCTGATCGCAGCCGCCGACGCCGCCCCGGATCAGACGAGCACGCACGTACGCGGGGACGGCACCGAACGCGTCGTCACCCACCGTCAGCTGCGCGACGACGCACTACGGGTCGCCGGTGGGCTGCGGGACGCCGGGATCGCGGCCGGCACGCCGGTGATCCTGCTGGCCGATGCCGGCGACGACTTCCAGCCGGTGTTCTGGGGCGCGCTGGCGGCCGGGCTGGTCCCCGTACCGCTGCCGGCGGAACCGACCCGGGTGGCCGGCGTGCGTGACCTGCTCGGCGGCGTACCGGTGATCGTCGACGACGCCTGCGCCCCGGTGGCGCGGCAGGCCGACGCCCCGGCGCTGCGCCTCGCCACCTTGCGGGCCGGCGGGAGAGCACCACGCAAGCTGCCGACACCCGACCCCGACTCACCCGCGTTCCTGCAGTTCTCCTCCGGTAGCACCGGCACTCCGCGCGGCGTCGAGCTGCGACACCGCAACGTGCTGGCGAACCTACGGCAGATCGGCCAGGCCGCCGCACTGACCGCCGACGACGTCTCGGTCAGCTGGATGCCGTACTTCCACGACATGGGGCTGATCGGCACCCACCTGGCACCGCTGGCCGCCCGGCTGCGGCAGGTGCGGATCGGCCCGCTGACCTTCGCGAAACGGCCGCTGCTGTGGTTCAGCGCCGCGCACCGGCACCGGGCCACGCTGCTGTCGGCGGCCAACTTCGCCCTCGCCCTCGCCGTCCGGCGGGTGCCGGCCGAGGCCCTGGCCGGGCTGGACCTGAGCGCCGTACGGCTGATGATGGTCGGCGCGGAGCCGATCTCGCCGGTGGTGTGGCGGGCGTTCGTCGAACGGACCCGGCCCGCCGGGCTCGACCCGGCCGCACTGCAACCGGTGTACGGGCTGGCCGAGGCGACCCTCGCCGTCACCGTCCCGCCGCTGGGCGAGACCGCCGTACCGGTGCGGGTGGACCGGACGGCGCTCGCCGCCGGCACGGTGCAGCCGGCTGCCGCAGGCGACCCGGGCGCGGTGGAGTTCATGGACGTCGGGCCGCCGGTGCCCGGCTGTCAGGTGCGCGTCGTCGACGACGCCGGCAACGTCGTCGGAGGCGACGACGCCGGCCGGATCGTCGGTGACGGCCGCGACGGCGGTGCGCCGCAGGTCGGCCGGATCGAGGTACGTGGCCCGAACGTGGCCGCCGGCTACCACGGTGATCCGACGGCCACCGCCGAGGTGTTCGTCGACGGGTGGCTGCGTACCGGTGATCTGGGATTTTTGCGCGACGGCGGCCGGCTCTGCGTGACCGGCCGGGCCAAGGACGTGGTGTTCGTCAACGGCCGTACGTTCCACGCCGCCGACCTGGAGGAGGTCGTCGCCGGCACGGCCGGGCTGCCGGCGGGGCGGGTCGCGGTGATCGGCTGCAGCGACCACGACAGCGGTGCCGAACGGATCGTGGTCTTCGTGCAGTGGGCCGGCACCATGGCGCCATCGGCCGACGCCGCTGCGGTGCTCGGTGAGGTGGCGGCCCGGATCGTGGCGGCGACCGGGCACGACCAGGTACGGGTGCTGCCGGTGCCGGCCGGGGCGTTCCCCCGCACCACCAGCGGCAAGCTGCGTCGGCCCCGGCTGCGCCAGCGGTACGCCGCCGGTGACTTCGCCGCCGTCGAACAGCGCTGGGCGGCAACGGCACCGTCGACGTCGGCGATCGCACCGACGATGAGCACGGTGGCCGGCGGCGGGAGCCGCGACGAGGTGGAGCGGGTCGTGCGGGCGGTGTGGGCGCGAGTGCTGCGCCGGCCAGCCGACGGGATCGGCGTCCACGACCGGTTCAGCACGCTGGGCGGTTCGTCGCTGCAGGCGATGGAGGTGCTGGCCGGACTGGAGGACGCGTTCGGCCGCGAACTCGACCCGGCCGAGCTGCGGGAACGGGCGACGGTGGCGGCGCTGGCCGACCATCTGCTCGCCCCAGTGCAGGACGGGAGCCTGAAACCGGCCCGACCGGCGAGCGGGCCAGCCGCCGCTGCGGCTGCCGGGCCGGCGGACGGGGTGGCGATTATCGGGCTGGCCTGCCGGTTCCCCGGTGCGGACAGCCCGGACGAGTTCTGGCGGCAGCTGCTAGACGGGCGCGACAGCGTCGGCGAGATCCCGCCGCAGCGGTGGCGGCCGGTCGAGGGCGAGACCGCCCGCTGGGGGGCGTTTCTTGACGACCCGGCCGGCTTCGACGCCGGCTTCTTCGGCATGTCCGACACCGACGCCGACCACGCCGACCCGCACGCCCGGATCTTCCTGGAGTTGGCGCACGAGGCGTTGGAACGCGCCGGGTACGCCGGGCCGCGCCGGCACGGCCGCCGGGTCGGGGTGTTCGCGGCGGTCGGCGAGAGCGGCTACACCGAACTGCTCCGCGCCGATTCCGACGTCACCGGCGAACCGGCCGCGCTGGTCGGCAACCTGCGCAACCTGATCCCGGCCCGCGTCGCGCAGGCCCTCGACCTGACCGGGCCGGCGATCGCGGTCGACACCGCCTGCTCGTCGGCGCTGGTCGCGCTGCACCTGGCAGTACGCAGCCTGCGCGAGCGCGAATGTGACCTGGCCGTGGTCGGCGGGGTCAACCTGAACCTGACCCCGACCGGGCACCGGCTGCTCGCCGCCGCCGGGGCGCTGTCGGCCACCGGCCGGTGCCGGGTATTCGCCGCCGACGCCGACGGGTTCGTGCCCGGCGAGGGCGGGGCCGCGCTGGTCCTGGCCCGCGTCGACGACGCCCGCGCCGCCGGGGACGGACTTCTTGCCCTGGTACGCGGGACCGCCGTCAACAACGACGGCCGCTCGCTGAGTCTGCTGGCACCGAACCCGTTGCGCCAACGGGAAGTGGTCGCCCAGGCGTACCGGGACAGCGGCGTCGACCCGACCATCGTGTCCTACGTGGAGGCCCACGGGACGGGTACGGAGCTCGGCGACCCGGTCGAGGTGCGGTCGTTGGCGTACGCCTTCCCGCCGCGCCCGGACGGCCGGCCCCGGCTGCTCGGCTCGGTCAAGTCGAACCTCGGTCACCTGCTCAACGCCGCCGGGATGCCGGCTCTGGTCAAGGTGATCCTGGCGCTACGGCACCGGCAACTGCCTCCGTCGCTGCACGTCGGCACCCCGTCGCCCCGGCTGGACCTGGCCGGCGCCGGGTTCGAGGTGGCGACCGGCGCGCAGGACTGGGTCGACGATGACGGTCCGTTGACCGCCGGGGTGAACGCGTTCGGGTTCGGCGGCACCAACGCGCACGCGATCCTGCAGGAGGCCGATCCGGCACCGGCACCGCAGCAGGCTGCCGGGGCGACCATCGCCGGGCCGCCGTACCTGTTGACCTGCTCGGCGGCGACCGAGGTCGCGTTGCGGCAGTCGCTGCAGGACCTCGCCGCCCATCTCGACGCGCATCCGGAGCTGGATCCCGGCGATGTCTGCGCCACCGTCAACACCGCCCGGGACGACCGGCCGCACCGGGTCGCTGTCGTCGGCGACAGCACCGCCGGGCTCGCCGCCGCGTTGGCCGCCGCCGCGTCCGGCCCGGTCACCGAGGTGGTACGCCGGCCGCGTACCGCCGTGGTGTGGCCCGGCGACGAGACCGGGCCGACGGCGGTCTGCCGGCGGCTCGCCGACTGGGGGGTGGTGCCCGACGCCGTCGTCGGCGACGACGCCGACCAGCTGCGGGCACTGCTCGACCAGGGCTACGACGTGCTGCTCGGCCTCGACCCGGACCGGCTGACCCTGGCCGAACGCGAGGCGTCGCCGGAGGCGGCGGACCGGGTCGAGATGCTGTCGGTGCCGCCGACCGACGCCGACGGCGGGCTGACCGGGCTGGTCGGGGCGCTGTGGCAGCGCGGAGTCGCCCTGGACCGGGTCCGGCTCTCCGGTGGTCGGCGCCGGGTGGCCGTGCCGACGTACCCGTTCCAGCGGCGACGGCACTGGCTGCCGGCGACCATGAAGGACGATCTGGTCCATCAGGTGCGCTGGTCGCCACTGCCGGTGCCGGCCGGCCACTCCCCCGCCTCGGTGCATCTGACCGGGCCGGGTGCGGTGCCCGGCGGCCCGCTGGCGGACGGGCTGCGCGACCGGCTGGCCGCCGACGGCATCGAGCTTGTCACCGGGACCGGTGACGCCGAGCTCATCGTCTACCTGGCCAGCGTCGACCCGTTCGACGTCGACGGCGGTGTGGCCGGGCTGGACGCGGCCGTCGACGCCACGCTGCACGGCGTGACCGGGCTGGTCGCCACGCTGCCCGAACGCGGTTTCCGGCTGCTGGTCGTCACCCAGGACGCGGTCAGCACCGGAGCGGCCGGTGAACGGCCGGACCCGGTGCAGAGCCTGGTCAACGGGTTGACGGCCGCGCTCGCCGACGAACACCCGGACAACACGGTGTCCGGAGTGGACCTGTCAGCGGCCGATGACGTGCCGGCCCGGGTCGACGCGCTGGTCGCCGAAGTGGCGACCGTCGGGGCGCGGTCAGATCCGGCGGCGGTGGAGTCGCGGCCGGCGGAGTCGAGGCCGGTGGCGTGGCGGGGCGGGCAGCGGCTGGGCCGGCGGCTCGTCCCGGCCGAACCGGCCGCCGAGGACACGACGGAACCGGTCGACGCCGACGGCGTACAGCTGATTGTCGGTGGCACGGGTGGTGTCGGCGCCGCGCTCGCCGCGGACCTGGCCGCTCGCGGACACCGCCGGATCGTGCTGGCCGGCCGCGCCGCCGCCGCGCCGGACCGTCTGGTCGACCGGCTGCGTGCCCTCGGCGCGCAGGTCGGCTACCGCCGGTGTGACATCACCGACGCCGCCGACGTCGACGCGCTGATCGCCGGGCTGCCCGACCTCGCCGGGGTGTTTCACGCCGCCGGTGCGGTCCGGCCCGGCCCGCTGCGGTCGAGGTCCGTGGCGCAACTGCAGGCCGTGCTGGCGCCGAAGGTACGCGGCGGTCACCTGCTGGTCCGGGCGCTGCGCCGGTACGGTCGACGGCCGGCGACCGTGGTGGCGTTCACCTCGGTCAGCGCGCTGCTGCCCGGACTCGCCGGGGCGGTCGGTGACTACGCCGCCGCCAACGCCTTCCTGGACACGTACGCCGCCGTCGAGCGGGCCGCCGGACGGCCGCTGCGTACCGTCGGGTTCTCGGCCCTGGCCGATGCGGGGATGGCCGCCCACCCGGGGCTCGCGGCGCGGCTGGCCGCCCGGGGACTGCCGGCGCTGCCGTTCGACGACGCCCTGCCGGCGCTGTGGTCGGCGCTGCGCCGACCCGCCGCCCACCTAGTCGTCACCCGGCTGACCGCTGCGGGCGAGGCTGCGACAGTCACCGCGAGCGTGCCTCCAGTGGACACCCTGCCGCAACCGCAGGCCGTGCCGAGTCGTGACGCGGACCGGCAGCTGGACACCCCGGGCGAAATCGGGGACATGCTGCGGCGGCTACTCGCCGACGCGCTCGACTGCGACCCGGCGCAGATCGACGACGACACGTCGTTCCTCACCCTCGGCCTGGACTCACTCACCGCCATCGACCTGGTCAAGACCCTCGAAGGTGAACTCGGCCGGCCGCTGCCGACCATGCTGCTGTTCGAGCACGGCACCATCGCCGCACTCGTCGCCCGGCTGGCGGATCCGCCGCCGGCTGTTGCTCCGACCGCCGTCACCGCCGACGACGACGCGGAGTCGTTCGCGCTGTCCGGGGTGCAGCGGGCGTTCCACACGCTGCACCGGCTCTACCCGCAGGTCGCCGCGTACGGGTTCGTCCGGCACTCCGTCACCGGACCGCTCGACGCCGACCTGCTCGGGCAGGCCCTGGCGCAGCTGACGCGCCGGCACCCGATGCTGCGGATGCGGTGGACCGACGACGGTGCCGCGCCGCCCCGTCAGCTGATCGGCCCGCCGACGCCGGCCGCTGACTGGTACGCCGTCCACGACTACGGCCAAGGTGACGGTGACGGTGACGTCGACACGCTGACCGAACGGCTGTGCAACGAGCCGATCGACCTGACCCGCCGACCGCCGCTGCGCGCCGCCCTGATCCGGACCGGTCCGGACGCCGCCCAGCTGCTGCTGGTGCTGCACCACGCCGCCGGGGACGGGGCCAGCCTGAGTGTGCTCAGCGAGGAGCTGTGGCAGGTGTACGGGGCGCTGGCCGCCGGCCGCGTACCGCAGCTGCCGGCGGTGCCGGCGACGTTCCGCGACCACCTGGCCGTCGCCGCGCCGGCACGCGCGGAAGACCTGGCCTTCTGGCGGGAGACCCTGGCGTCGTGGCCGACCGGGCTGCGGCTGCCGTGGCGCGACCCGGCCGCACCGCCCGCGCCGCCGTACGCCGCTCATCAGGTCGCCGTCGACCCGCCGACGGTGGCCGCGTTGACCCGGGCGGCCGCCGCCGCACAGGTGTCGCTGTTCCACCTGTTGCTCGCCGGGTACGCCCGGTGCCTGGCCCGCGCCAGCGGGCAGCGCACCGTCACCGTGTCGGTGGCGCGGGCCGGCCGCGACGCCCGGCTGCCCGGCGTCGACCGGGTCGTCGGGCCGTTCGCCGACATCCTGCCGGTGACGGTCGACGTCGACCCGACCGAGCCGGCGGCCGACCTCGCGCGGCGGGTCCTGGCCGCCTGGCTGGTCGCGCAGCGGCACGGCATGGTCGACGCGGTCGACCTGGCGCGGGCGACGCCGCGACCCGCCGACCCGGCTGCCGACGCCGGCAGCGGCGTCGGCGGCCGGCCGGTCACCACCAGCCCGGCCAGTTTCAGCTTCGCCCGTTTCCCGGCCACAGCGGATACGGACTGCCCGGTACGGGTGTCGCCGGTCGCCGCCGGCACCGCGTCGGCCGGCACCCGGCTGGGGCTGCTCTGCTGGCCCGACGGCGAGCGGCTGCGGTTCGCCTGGAACCATCCGGTGGCGTCGCTGGACCGGGCGGCCGTCGCCGGGCTGGCCGCCGATTTCCTCGCCGAACTGGCTGACCTGGCCAAGCAGACCGACCCGCCCTCGAGGGAGTCCACTTCGGGGATGCTGCCGTCGGTAGTGGAGCGAATCGGGCAGGTGTGCCGCCGGCACGCCGACGCCGTCGCAGTCGAGGCGGGCGAGCTGCGGATGACATACCGGCAGTTGGACGCCGCCGCCGACCGGGTCGCCGCCGCGCTACGCCACCACGGCGTACAAGCCGGTGACCTGGTCGGATTGCTGGCCGCGCGCGGACCCGCCGCCGTCGCCGCCATCGTCGGGGTGCTGCGCGTCGGAGCCGGCTGGGTGCCGTTGGACGTCGCCCACCCGGCAGCCCGCCACCGCGATCAGCTGCGGCGAAGCGGCGCACAGGTGCTGTTGCACGACACCGAGTCGACGACGCTGGCCGATGCGCTGGCCGGGCTGGTCATGGTCGACGTCGACACGGTCATCGTCAACGGGACCACTGCCGACCCGGTCACAGACGGCACGGCCGCTGCCGACCCGGACGGTACGGCGTACGTCATCTTCACCTCCGGGTCGACCGGCCGGCCCAAGGGCGTGCCGGTCAGTCACCGCTCGATGTCGAACTACCTGCGCTGGGCGGTCGACACGTTCGGCTACCACAGCGGTGACCGGCTGGCGCAGACCTCATCGTTGTGCTTCGACGCCTCCGTCCGGCAACTGCTGGCACCGCTGCTGGTCGGAGCGACGGTCGTCGTACTCGCCCCGCAGGTGCTGCGCGACCCCGACGAGGTGCTGCGCCGGGTCGAACACGACCGGATCACCGTCTGGAGCTCGGTGCCGACGCTGTGGGGTCAACTGCTGGCGGCGGCGCAGCGGCGTACCGCCTCGATCGGGCGACCGGACCTGTCGGCGCTGCGCTGGATCCACGTCGGCGGCGAAACGCTGCCTCCCGGGCAGGTGCGGAGCTGGTTCGACCTGTTCGGCCCCGGGCACCGGATCACCAACCTGTACGGGCCGACCGAGGCGACCATCAACGCCGCCTGGTTCCTGATCGACCGGCGGCCGGCAGACGGCCTGCGGCGGATGCAGATCGGCCGGCCGGCCGCCGGCGCGACACTGGCCGTCGTCAACGCCGCCGGGCGGCCCTGCCCG